>JAJEAQ010000488.1 GCA_022822685.1 Trichodesmium sp. jk18x7bins.61 | reverse complement strand
AGGAGTAAAACTTAGTATTCACCTAAATCTTGATTCCCTCAAATATTCTTAAGTTTTGTGAGAATTGGGTTATGAGAAAATCATCTAATCCCCAACCTCTACCATTAATACCACCACCCAGTACTTTTGCCTCTTGCCTGTTCCTTCAAGTTATCTCGAAGGGAGTTGATTTTTAACTGAAAAAATTCCACAGTGCTTGTTAAGACCAGAGGATATTAATAAGCATGATTGGAGTCATTGGCGACGAGTTGCTAGTTTCATTAAACAGCATCGGATCCAACGGACTCAACTTTTTCAATGGAGGAAAGCCCGCTTAGGGAATCCTCACTCATGAGTTATAGGCGGAACATAAACTTTCTTTGTCAGTACACATTGAAACGGGTGAGCAGTGAAATCATTTGCAGTCACCGATGGCCAATGTCTAGCTTTGTCTAGTTTTTTTAGAAGGTGCCACATACTACTTAACTCTTTATTGATGCTGGATTTATATGAAAACAAAAAAGATTCTGTTCCTCAGTAATGGTCACGGAGAAGATACACATAATTATCAAATTATTCAAGCGTTGAGGAAAATTTGCTCAGATATAAATATATCAGCTATGCCGATTGTGGGTGCTGGTAATAGTTATAAAAATTTGGGAATACCGATTATTGGGCCGACTGTAAATATGCCTTCAGGAGGATTTTTTTATCTGAATCCTTTGTTTTTATTTAAAGATTTGCGTCAAGGGTTAATTGGTACTACTTGGCAGCAGTTACAAGCAGTTTGGAAATTTGCTAAAAGCTGTGATTTAATTATGGCTACTGGAGATATTGTCGTGGCAGCGATCGCCTATTCGACAAAACTTCCTTATCTGGTTTTTCTTTCGGCTGATTCTAGTTATTACGAAGGTGAAATTAATTTAGGTAAAATTAAACCTAAATTACTGAATAATTCTCGATGTTTAAAAGTTTTTTCTAGAGATGCTTTGACTGCAGCAGATTTCAAACAACAAGGAATTAAAAAAGCCGATTTTGTAGGGACGCCAATTATGGATAATTTGATTTCTACAGGCAAAAATTTACAACTTAAGCCAGGATTATTTACTATTGCTATTCTCCCCGGCTCTCGCTTACCGGAGGCTAGTAAAAATCTATCTTTACTACTAAAACTGAGCCAAGAAATTGTCAAAGTTATGGGAGAAGATGTTTGTCAGTTTCGGGCAGCTACTGTACCTAATTTGATGTGTGAATTAGAGGCGATCGCTACTTCTGAAGCTTGGCAATATCAAACAGGTAAACTAACATTTTCAGACCATGAACTTCAGATAGAAGTAATTTGTTATGAGGATGCTTTTGCGGATATTTTACAAGAGTCAAACTTAGTAATTGGTATGGCTGGAACTGCAATTGAACAAGCTGTTGGACTAGGAAAACCTGTAATTACTATTCCTGGTGAAGGTCCTTCGTTTACCTATCGTTTTGCAGAAGCTCAAACTAGACTTTTAGGCTGTTCAGTTCAAGTTATTGGTAAACAACCTGCTAATCATTTAATCTTGCAAGAAGCGGCTCAAAAAGTTAAACAAATTTTGTCAGATCAAAAGTATTTACAAATTTGTATTGACAATGGGGAGGAAAGAATGGGCAAATCAGGTGCGAGTGGTAGAATAGCGGATTTTATTGTCGAATATCTCAGGCTTTAACCAGAAAGGCACTGTAAAAATAAAAAGGTTAGCTGCTTGCTTTCCTTTACCTATTAAGTATGAAAGTCGTCGCCGTCATCTGCAAAGATTTTGAACATTATGTTCCTTGAGCTTACCCTGATTTTGCTTCCCCTAAAACTATGACCGGAACAGCTTTTGACCATTTTTTGCATCTTGTATCAGGTGCATTAACTCTCAACCCAGAAGTATTTAACCAAATTAATATTCTGCCCCTAGGCACAGAGGTAGCATTAACTATCGTCTTAATTGCTGGTTTGGCACAAGCGCTCGGACAATCTGTTGTATTATTCATTAACAAGGTTAAACAATTACGCTTTGTCCTCAGCTTAGGAATTTCCGCAATTTTGTTTGCATTTGGCTTGGGATTTTGGGCCATCAGTATTTGGTTAGTTAGCCACCTAATATTTAATATCAATCTCGAATTACTGGCAGTCATCCGCACCCTGGGCTTAAGTTATGTGCCTCAAATGTTGGGCTTTATGATTGGATTGCCCTATATTGGAATTCCTATCGGTGTACTACTGACTCTGTGGACTTTACTAGCAGAAATAACAGGTATACGAGACATCACACAACTAACTATTTGGGGAGCATTTGCCTGTAATATCTTAGGATGGATTATACATCAAGTATCGCAACGCACCATCGGTCGTCCAATTACTAAGTTTGGTCAATGGTTGTTAAATCTCGCTGCTGGAACTGAATTAGTAACAGATAGACAAGAACTAGAAGAAATTGTGATGGCAGGAAATCAATCTAGTTCATTTCAGGTTAGCACGGATATGTTACCTCAAAAAACTAATGAACCGCAAAGGCAGAATATCAAAGCGATCGCCAAATATATAATTATTGGATTAATTGCTTTTTCCATCGCCATCCTCTTATCACCTGCATCTGGAAACTTTTTCTCTATTTGGTATATTGCAGTTAATGATACTTTTCAACTCACCCTTAATTTAATCTATATCAGTTTAATTGCACTTTTTTGTTCCATAATTTTCACTCCTTTAGAATCTTTAACTTGGTGGGCAGGATGGTATGAGCCACCAACTCTCAGATATTCAGGTAGCTTAGTTGGAACACCAGATCGCCAAGATGTCTCTGTTTATGTCTTATACTTGGATGGCATTAACCAAGGTTCCTACGAATACCTACCGATTGTGGAAAATTTTCTGGATAATTTAGCTCATGCCACACCATCAGATGTAGCAATTATCAAGGGTATTATGCCCTACTCAACCACAAACCGACCTTTAACACAAGACCGGCCGTTAGGATTTTTGTGGAATATCCTTGATTCTATTGCTCTGAGAAATCCTGAGCACCCCATTGCTGGGATTATCAATCTTCGTAATGTGGCAGCAGTGGCCGTTGCAGCAGACCCCCGTTATGGTCCAATTCAAAACCAAGGTCTGGCGCAAGTTTTGTTTGAAAGTCTCCTCCATTTCGGTTATCCCCTTGGTAGTAAAAAACCCATCGCTCTGATTGGTTACAGTGGGGGCGGGCAAATGTCGATGGCGGCAGCCCCTTTTCTGAAGCAAGCCACAGGTGCCCCTATCGAAGTAATTTCATTAGCAGGGGTAATCAGTGGCAATACTGGGGCAATGGTCATAGAACGTTTGTATCATCTTGTGGGAGAAAAAGATGCTGTCGAAAAACTAGGTCCGATTATGTTTTCTGGACGCTGGCCGATTCTATTTCTCTCAAATTGGAATTGTGCTAAACGTCGAGATAAGATTAGTTTGCTCTCTCTTGGTGCAGTTGCTCATAATGCCGAAGCCGGCCCCATGGGAACAGCAGCCAGGCTTCCAGATGGTCGTACTCACTTGCAGCAAACACTGGATATTATTTCTGGAATTTTAACAAAAAATTGGGAAGCAACGGGGTTAAATCCTGATGATTTCAGAACTTTTAGCAATTATGAACTCTACAAGCAAGCTTTATTTAATCATCCTAGTTATTATCCTCTCCATCAATCTGTTGACTCGGAATTTTATCAGCCAATTAGCACTTATGTGGGGCGGTTAATTTTACCGACGGCTGAGGAAAGGGAAAAAGTTAAAGGTGTATTGTTAGAAATTCATACGGCCGACTCGGCAAATCAACACCTGATTGGGAAAGTTGTAAATTTACGGTGGAGTAATGATTCTAACTTACAAACTTATGTTCAGCTTGTGACTACAAATGTTAATTTTGTTGATCAGGTGAGGGTGAGTAAGCGACAGGGAAATATTCACCCAGATCGCATCAATAATTGGCAAAATGTTGACCCTCTGGAATCTTTAGCTGGTGCGAGACCAGAAGATGATTTGATTGTGGCTTTACCTGAGCCTGTGGTGATAGAGGATACAGGTGTTAGTCGCCCCAGTTTATATATTAGTCGGGAACCGATTCAAATTTCTGGTCGCTTTTATGGGTTGGTGAAAATTATGGAGTTTATGGGTGAGGA
Source organism: Trichodesmium sp. jk18x7bins.61 (assembly GCA_022822685.1). Classification (GTDB taxonomy): domain Bacteria; phylum Cyanobacteriota; class Cyanobacteriia; order Cyanobacteriales; family Microcoleaceae; genus JAJEAQ01. The sequence goes on along the minus strand of JAJEAQ010000488.1, from coordinate 11,053 downwards.
TTTATTTCGGGTGCGTCACTATAACCACACTTCTCAGGAATTTGATGGGTTAGAGGAAATTGTTTATGTTCCTGCTGTGATTTTTGACCGCAATGGTGTTTCCCCCTCTACTAATAAAGGTTTAGAAAATTCTCCTGTCAATTCCATGGGGTGGTATATTTATGGGGCGAAAAATGCCGCTGGTAAGTTTGTCGTGCAAGCGATCGCTCCACGGGCTTTGTTTTCTGTGAAACCGATGAAAATAATTTCTGGAGAAAAGGCGACATTAGATTATATTAATCACAGATACTGGCAAAATGAGGTCGCGCCGAAAGGTAATATTGCAACTATTTTTCTCAACCCCACCGCCACAAAAGAGGGTGAAACTACTGATACTCCGATTTGGCAAGCTGGCGATCGCGCTTTGTTCATGCACGTTTATGGAGGCATTGGAGGCCAGAAAGCAGAATTTGCTCCCTTGGGAGTACTTTTCGGTCATTTTGCTTTTGGGATAGGGAAGGTAGTACGAGAATCCTTAACAAATGAACTGCGATTTGATTTGGAATATCGGCAAATTTACGTTCACAACTGTGGTGGTATTGTTTCTGGTACTCTATCTTGGAGTCGGTATATGGGCGATCGGCAATGGGGATGGTTAGGTGTGCGCCCTACCTCGGAAATTATAATTAAGTTCAAACCTATGACTGAGGATTATGATTTTAATGGGATTAAGTTTTCCCCACTCAATTATATAGTGCAAGAGCTGGATGTGATGGCGGCTCGTTATCGCACTGGAGATGGTAGTGGTACAACTTCTGTTAGCCCCATAAATTCATGTGTTCAAGATTCCAGTCAAGCACTTTATACTGCTTTGAATCGGATGCTAGCCCAGTTGAAGTTAAATCCTTTAATTAATAAATGGCTCCGGGAGCATCGCGAGCATGAACAAACTCAGAGGTTTATCAAGTTGGCAAATTTGGTGAAAACTTTGGAAAGTCACTTAACACCTTTAGGAAAAGCTAGAGCCGACTGGCGTTATGAAGCAACTACTTTAGGTGGGTTTCCTGTAGAGACTCCTCTGAAAACTTTATGGAATCTAGCAGGGAGTTGGCGATCGCTCTTACCTCTGTTTACGAATGATCAATTAGCGATGATTTTTCTCCAGTTTGGTGCTTCTTTGTGGGTATTGCGCACTAATCAAGTAGGTGGTTTTGATCCGGATATTGAGGCGATCATGCCTACTGATTTTGTCTTGTTTGTGCCCAGGATTCAAGGAAAAAATCAAAGGTATTAAGTCAAAATTCAACTCCCTTCGGGATAGCTTGAGGGAACAGGCAAGAGGCCAAAGTACTGTATAAACAAGCATCAAACTCCATGAAAAAATTAACCTTTCCTAAAATTGGTGGCACGTTGGCAGCTTGTGTCCATAGGAAGACAAGCTGCACAGGTTCAAACTGCGCGATCGCTCCTTCAAATTGAGGTGATGTACCCACACTAACCCTGTCGCTTTTAGTGTGGGCAACTGAAGTTATGAAAAACGCTCAGAACTTCCTAAGAAAAAAGATCGGTTTGAGATTTGGCTATGTAGTTTAATCTGGTGGGCTTTTGACATACTTCCGACGTTGTGCATAAACGACAATGCAGGATTCTTCAACCAGACGCGTTTCATGTGCCGAAGTGCCAAAAACAGCTTTAGCCAACATGAAAGATGTCGCTGATTATCCCTCATCATGCTCAACCCCCTCGAGGGGGCATAAAACACAGGTTCTACGGCTGGCAGTTTTTGAGCATTAATTATCCAAACAGAGCATTATCACTGTGTCACAATTATGCCTTTTTTTTTGCGTTTACCCCTAGCAAAATTTGAGTGGTTGAGGATATAAATGAAGTAATAGCAAATACCATTTGAATTAATTATTTTCAAGCCAGTTAGTTAAAGTTTTCGGTAGTAACAGCACTCAATTGTATTCTCAGAAACAATTTTGGTGAATCAAAATGGTTAATTTTTCCCCACCACCCCAGTTTCTTCTTCCCTGAATGTCATCGGCTCACCAGGAATCCCAGCTTGGTTACTCAAACAACAGGTGGGATTGCCCAACCAGGAAATTCTGCAACGGGAATCCCAGTTGGCAGCAATTGGGAATGAACCTGTGAAATTTCAAGAGGTTTACCACCTCAACCCGGAAAATCTGGTGCCATATGATAGCATGACTTTTCCTAGTCTCCAGAAGCGTTGGCAAACTAAGCCGAGGCGAGGGGATTTGATAGGAGTTTCGGCTTCTATTGGTGGAGTTCTGGTGGGTTGGGCGGTGGCAGAGCAATTACCGGATGGGAGTGCAGAGCTTTTATCCCTGTTTGTTGTGCCAGCTTGTTGCCATCGAGGTATTGGTACTAGGCTTTTGCACCTAATGAAGCAAGCCCTAGCCAAACAGCAGTGCTATCGGGCTGCAGTGATTTATAAGGTGACTCCCCTAACGACTGCAGCTTTGGAACCTATGCTCTCAAAACTGGGTTGGCAACGGCCTCAATTAGCTTTTCTGTTGATGCCAACTACGATTGAATTGATTTCTCAGGCTGAGTGGCTGAATAAATATCCTTTGGAGTCGGAGTTTTCGCTGTTTCCCTGGGAGGAATTAACGGTGGCAGAGCGTGAGCAGTTGCAATGGCTAGACTTTCCGGCGTCACTGTCTCCCCTGAGTGATGTGAGGCGTCTGGAGAGGTTAAATAGTTTTGGATTGCGGCATCAAGGGCAATTGGTGGGTAGGATGGTGAATCATCGGGTGGCAGTTGATACTATCCGTTATTCTAGTCTGTTTGTTGCTAAGAGATTTCGTGCTAGGGCGCGGGGAATATCTTTGCTATCTACTGCTATTCAACGTCAAATTGTGAGTCCGGTGACTAATTACACTTTTGCTGTGGCTGAAAATGTGGCGATGTTGCGGTTCGTGCAGCGACATTTGCAGCCAGATCTGACGGGAGTTAGTGAGTCGCGACAGGGGGATTATCGACTGGAGAGGCAAACACTGTTAGGCGAGGTTGTGAAAATTTAACTAGGGTTTTCGGCTGTCGCTGACTTGAATTGCGGAGCTTGGCGCTAGCGATCACGCCTAGTGTCTTGGCGTAAGTCTTGTTACTATAAATCACTCAAAAAAAGGAAACAAAAATGGCTACACCAAACTTTATTAGACCCCAAACCAAGCATTTTGGGCTAACAAAGGTGGGGTATAACAGCACCCCCACCTTTGCTGACATTGATGACGACCTCGACTTGGATGCTTTTGTGGGAGTAAAAGATGGCAATATCAATTATTTTGAAAACCAGCCCGTTGTTCCCAACAACCCTCCCACTGACCTCAGTCTTGACAACACTACGATCGATTCACGACCTAGGGCTATTGCGCTCTCTGCTGGACTCTTCAACCGAAATCTTATCGATTCCGGTTTCGTTTGACATGATATCTCCTTGTTGATGACGGCATTTGAATCGATGCACCCCCTGCTTGTCAAGGGAGAGTTGGAGTCTTATTTATGGAGGTATCCGAAGGCGGATTGGCTTTCATCCCAACATTTCCAAGCAGGAGAACGCTAATCTTAAGGCCAGGGAAATTAAAAACAAGGAGATAGAAAGTTACCCTAGGTATCCCTATTGATTAAGAAAATCAAGACAAATGGAGGAAATTTAAACTATGAAAACCCCAAAAATAGTTTCCCGATCATATAAAATGATGCTGCAACAGAACCAGTTTGTTGGCGAGCAGACGGAAGTGATTCAAAAAGCTCAAAACTTTTGGCAGTGTTTCAAAGAATCAATACAAGATATCGTTTTTGATACTGACGGTAGCCTTAAAGAAATCAAAGAAAAACGTGCTATTCGATTCTTCGATACCACGGATAATTTCTGGCGAAGGTCTGATTGTGTTTTTCGTGAACGGATTGAGATCAATCTTGATACTAGAGAAAAAGGAGACAGAGAAGTTACTCTAAAATTCCGTCATCCCGATCACTACATCTCTCAAGACAGAGATATGTCTGCGGATGATCATGACAATGGAAAAACAAAATTTGAAGAGGCTCTGAAACTTCCCTTCGCCTCACTTTACAGTTTTTCGACCAAACAATCTATCTCAGATAGCAAATCTCTCAATAAGTTGAGTGATGTTAGTAAGTTGTATCCTGATTTAAAACATAAAATCCCATCCGGGCAGGAAAATCAAACAATTCATTTGGTTGGAGATTTCACCGCGATAGAAATCGTTATTGAGGGAGCAGATTTTCAAATTGGAAAAAACCCCTAGGTAAAGGCTGAGTGTGCATTAATTGTTTGGTATGAAAACCAGGGCAAAGAGGATGGGTTGCTCATCAATGAGCAACCTGTTGTAGCCGAATTTAGTTTTAAGTATAAAAATAAAGATGGAAAATTTGATGGGGAAGTCGCTCAAAAAGCTTATGATATATTTCACAAATTAAAAGATGACTCGCTAAATACATAGGTTGCTATTGAAGGGGAGACAAAGACAAAATATGTCTATTCAAGAGAAAAAGAGAAAAATGGTAATTAAAGCTAATTAACATTGATTTCTACCATTTTGAAAAAAGAATGTTACAAATGAATGTCTATAAGTCTATTCCAGTGGGGGGTTTGGCTATAGCAGTTATTCTTAAAAATGATCTTACACTCCCTGGTTATCGAAGAGAAAAATAGTTAGAGACTGTTTGTCAAGTGAATATTAAGATAGCTAGAGTTTTGAATTTTGGTGGCCGGCGGCGGACAACCAAAATTCTGGTGATTACCAGGAGATATCGACCCCAGGGCCTACCCTACGCCAGAATTTCATCTCAGTTTAATAAACAATCTCTTAGACATACTCCCAACCAGGCGCGATCGCCAACTCTGCGGGATGCTTCAACTAGCTGATGATTTTTCGTTTCTACATAGGGGTTGCTGAATAAAAGAAATCTACTGGTTATAGGTTTCAAGCCTTTGTTGACTCAACAACTGCAAGTTTATAACATTTATAGCTCCGCATCACATTCGTACTTTTGTACGCGATCGCTGATTAAATTTGGGAACTAAGGGACGAAACTAATATTTTTCAAGCTGTGTGGCCTCTAGATTCGCTCTGTAGACTTTTTTCGCAAGCCCTACATAGTACGTAGGTAATATAATCCCACTGTGCATACCCGTAATATAATCGATGCACCATTGTTTGTCAAGGGGAGCGTGAGTCTTATTTATGGAGGTTTCCGAAGGCGAGCCACTGACTTGAACCCGACTTTCCCAGGAGAAAGGGAGAGTTCTTGCCAAGATCTTTTTTATTGAGCAACGCCAAAAAGTTAAGGTCGTCTTAGCTCTTCAATACTATCGTCATCTTTACGAACGCGGTAGCTATGGGAGCCATTATTGCTATTTCCATTACCGTTGCCATTTCCATTACCGTTACTATTACTCTCAAAAATATCATCCATTATATCATCCTCCACTAAATCCATGGCAACCTCCGGCCTCAAGCGCTCGGAAGACTGATGAAATAAAACTGACTGAAAACCCTTAGCCATAATATAAAACACAGGCACAACATATAAACTTAAAATCGTAGACACCAACATACCACCCATAACCGACATCCCAATTGAAATCCGACTAGCAGCACCCGCGCCAGAAGCAAAAGCCAACGGCATCACACCCAAAATAGTGGAAAATGCTGTCATCAAAATAGGACGGAATCTCAACCGCGATGCTTCAATAGCAGCCTTTGTAATAGACATACCCTCTGCTAGCAACTGGTTAGCAAACTCCACAATCAAAATCGAATTTTTAGTCGCCAACCCAATCAACATAATCAACCCAATTCGACTATAAACATTCAATTCCAACTGGGCAATCCACAAGGCTCCCAAAGCACCCAACAATGACAAAGGCACCACTAACAAAATCACCACCGGATCAATATAACTCTCAAACTGAGCTGCCAAAGTCAAGAAAATAAAAATCATCGCCAAACCAAAAATAAATACCGTTGCATCGCCCGCATCTCGAAACTCTGATGACTCACCCTTTAAATCTGTGCGCATATCAGCAGGTAATATTTGGTCTGCCAAATCATCCAGAGCCTGTAAAGCTTCACCCAAACTCACCCCTGGTGCTGGACTACCTTCAATAGTTGCCGAACGGAAGCGGTTAAAATGGTTAATCTCAGGAGGAGTAGTTGTTGTACTAACTTTCACCACATTACTCAAAGGTATCATTGCACCTGCTTCAGTTCGCACATATAAATCGTCAATATCTTGCAGACTTTCGCGGAACTCCTCTTCAGCCTGCACAATCACATCATAACGCTGATTTCCTTGGTTAAAGTTCGTAATACTTTCCTCACCTATCATAATCTGCAATGTATTGGCAATATCTTCCACTGATACCCCCAAATTAGCTGCCTGGAGCCGATCAATTTCTACTGTTATCTCTGGTTTATTAATTTTCAAATCTGTATCAATATTATTTAACTGTGGTAACTGTTGCGCTGCATTGGTAAACTCTTCAGATATTTGTGCTAATTCATCTAAATCATTTCCCTGCAAAACAAACTGCACAGGTTGACTGCGGCCACTACCTGGTAAAGAACCAGGGTTAATTGGAAACACTCGTGCATCTGTAATCGGTGCAAATTCTCTAAACAATCGTTTGACAATTTCTTGTTGTGCTTGTTCTGGTTTTGTACGTTCTGACCAAGGTTTCAGATTAGCGAAAGAAATACCTCGGTTAGCCTGTGAGGATCGACCAAATCCAGTAATGGCGAAGTAATTGTTCGTTTCCGTAACTTGACTAAGTTTATCTTCTACCTGACGCATGACTTGATCGGTATATTGAACGCTGACACCTTCTGGTGCAGCGACAGATACAAATACTCGCCCCCTGTCTTCTGTAGGTAAAAATCCTTGTGGTAAATGTTGAAATAACCAAACTATGATCCAGAAAGAGACAACAAATCCTAAAATTATCAATGGCTTCATTCCTAGCAACAAACGCAATGACCAATTATAAATATCTAATATGCGATTTATGCTCCAATCAAAAAAATCTAGAGGAATAGCAACCAAACGGGAAATAAAATTTTTGTCTTCTCCTGGTTGATGTTTTTTCAGAATTCGACCTGATAATGATGGAGCTAAAGTCAAAGCAACGAAGGTCGATAATACTACTGATACTGCAATTGTTAAGGCAAATTCATTAAATATTTGTCCGGTAGTACCACTGGAAAATCCTACAGGCAAGAAGACTGCAATCAAAACAACCGTTGTGGCAATCACAGCAAAGAATACTTCCCCAACTCCTAACATAGCTGCTTCCATAGGAGTTTTGCCTTCGTCTTGAATATATCGGACAATGTTTTCTAAGACAACAATAGTGTCATCTACAACCAAACCTGTTGAAAGAGTCAGAGCAAATAAGGTGAGAGTATTGATGGAAAATCCCATGAAAAACATCACCCCAAAAGCACCAATCAGAGAAACTGGAATGGTAATGGTGGGAATTATAGTGGCTCGCAAATCTCGCAGAAATACATAGATAACTAAGACAACTAAACAAATTGCTAAAAACAAACTTTTCCATACTTCTTGGATTGCCACCTCGACAAATTTTGAGTAATCAACAGCTACGTGGTATTCCATTCCCTCTGGAAAATTTTTGGATAATTCTTTCATTCTGGCTTTAACACCTTTGGCAACTTCTATGATATTTGCACCAGAAAGTTTACTGATACCCATAGAAACCGATTTTTCACCGTTATAACGGGCAATTGTACGCTCGCTTTCGGCTCCGATTTCAGCTCGGCCAATATCCCTTAATTGAGTCAGGGAACCATCATCATTGGTTTTGATAATGAGGTTTTCATATTCTTCGGGAATTTGCAGACGACCAAAGGTACGAATTGGGTATTCAGTTAATTTCCCCTCGATTCTGCCACTGGGAATTTCTACGTTTTGTTGTCTTAGAGCTGACTCTACATCTAAAGCAGTTACATTTCGGGCTGCCATTTTTGGGGGATTTAACCATAGTCGCATAGCATAGCGACGTTCGCCACCAATGAAGATACTACCTACTCCATTGACAGTTTCTAAAACATTTTTAATGAATTTGTCCGCATAGTTACTCAACTCCAATTCTGAGTATTTTTCACCAGTTATGGCAATCCATATAATACTGTCATTGTCGCTACTTTCCTTAGAAACTACTGGATCATCAACTTCATCAGGAAGTTTTCTTGTCACCTCAGAGACACGACTACGAACGTCTTGAGCTGCTGCTTCTATATCACGACTGAGTTCAAATTCAACATTTATTGAACTAGAGCCCTCTCTGGTGCTAGAAGTGAGAGTTTTCATACCTTCGACACCATTAATTTCTGCTTCCAGAACTTCTGTTACTTCTGTTTCTACTACTTCTGGGTTAGCCCCTGAGTAAGTGGTTCTCACACTGACTATTGGAGGATCAATAGTGGGAAATTCTTGTACTGGTAAGCGGGTATAACCGATTAATCCGAGCAGGATGACTAACAGTGAACACACTGAGGCAAATACTGGTCTTTTAATGAAAAAGTTAGTAAACATTAATCTTTTAGATACTGCAAGATTTCTGCTAATTGACCTAGAGACTATATTTTAACTTGGGATTTAGGTTTTTGGCTACAACAAAAGTGGGGAATAAGAGAGGTGGAGGCTTATAATTATTGACCTTTTGCTTGGGTAATAACTTTCCTGGTGGTGATTTTTTTGTTTGCTGGTGTTTCGTGCAACCAATGTTAAAGTATTATCTTGCTAAATGGTTTGAACTTGCCTGGTGGGCTGCAAACTCAAGTGATGATTTTTTACCGCTTAAATTACACCTCTGACTTGATTGAGCCAGGGGTTTATGGATAAAATTTTGATCAATTGCTGAGGATGAACATAGTGTTTAAAATCCCTAGTTAATCCACTGCCATAATTAGCTGTGATACTCCACCCTGCACATTCACAGAGTGGTTCGATTCCTTCAACCAAAGCAAAATCATTGGTATTGTAAATTCTTCTATATCTACCTTTCCATTCTGGAACATAACAGATATCATTCATCTGAATCAACGGATTTGTTCTCGGAATGATTTGATTCGGGAAGCTGTTCGCTTTTTTTAAAACCCACTTAGAAGCGCCACATCCTGATTCTGAATTTTGAGGACTGCGATCGCAAATATAACATTTCATCTCATCGACAACCTCAAGATGGGCTTTTGTACATCAAATATTTACCCAAAAAATCCTGAACTGAACCAAATTAGGATTTAAGAGTTGTCCTCCCTCAGTGTCTAACCACAAAATAGCAACTAATAAGCTCAGAAACTTTGCCAATCGTTTGAGGGGGGACAATTTTATGGTTTGTTTTCTAATTTCCAGTAAAATACTGTGTTTTACTTAACTAAATTTTAATTTTCATCCAACCTTTAGACTTTTAACGACAAAATAATCATCAACTTTGCTATTCAATTCTTACGAATTCATCTTTTGCTTTCTACCTATTACCCTCACCATATTTTTGGGCTTAAGTAAATTCCGGATGGCCTAGTGTGCGACAGTCTGACTATTAGTTGCCTCCCTGTTTTTTTATGGTTACTGGAAAATTGCTTACTTACCCCTACTGATAATTTCTATTTTAGGTAACTATTATTTTGGTGAATATATCAAATCTGCTCAGCCCGGAAGCAAAGCAGCAAAAATTTTGATGTGGGCAGGTATTTGTTTCAATTTAGGAATATTGGGTTATTACAAATATGCAGGATTTATCATCAGTTCCCTCAATCAAATATTCCAAGTCAACATACTCAGCAAATTATGAATAAATTTCATCCAAATAGACTGAACTTAATCTTGGTCAGTACAATAGCTTTAGTCAGCATTTTATCCATTAATAAACTATCAGAATTTCTTTATTTCCAGTTTTAGTAATGAAATCTTGTCAGTTCAATAGATTTTTTATTTTATTAACTATTCCAAGTTTACTATAGGCGAAACCAATGTCGAGGAGGGTTTCTCTGTCGGCGCTCGCCGCCAACAGAGCCAGAAGTTTCAAAAATCTGCTCTGAGATTGTCAAATTCATTAATAACTAAAAAATATCTTGTCTGGTAACAAACTATGATTGAAAGTCAAACGATAACTAATTCTAATATCAAAACTACAGCCAAAGATTTGATTGCTGAAAATATTCAAAAGCAGATTATCAAAAAAAGCAATATTGTCTCGTAAATTAGAAGAAAGATTATTATAGTTATACAGTCAAGGAAAATTATTTGGAACAGTTCATACTTCTATAGGACAAGAGTTCTCAGGAGCCGTAATTACAGAATTTATAGAGTCTGGAGATTCTATTTTTTCAAATCATCGCTGCCATTGGCATTTCTTATCCTTCACTGATGATGTTGAAGGTTTAATTGCATAAATAATGGGTAAAGAAACAGGAGTTTGTGGCGGCATGGGAGCCAGTCAACACCTATGCAAAGATGGATTTTATTCTAATGGTATTCAAGGGGGAATTGTGCCTGTTGCTACTGGTTTGGCAATGGCACGAAAATTCGACCAAAAGCGTAAAATTTCAGTGGTGTTTATTGGTGATGGAACCTTAGGAGAAGGAGCAATTTATGAAGCATTGAATATTGTTTATGAGTGGGAGTTACCTTTATTAGTTGTATTAGAAAACAATGGTTATGCTTAATCAACTAATCAAAAGGAAACTATAGCAGGAGATATTTGTAACAGGATAGCAGGATTTGACCTGCGTACAGGAAAAGGAGATACTTGGAATTGGCCAAATTTATATTCTGTTGCTGGTGAATTAATAAATTATGTCATAAATGAATCTAAACCTGCTTTTTTACAAGTGAATACTTTTCAATTAAAAGCTCATTCTAAAGGGGATGAAAACTGACCTAGAAGTGAAGTTGAACCTTTTAAAAAATAGATCCAATCAATCTGATGTAGGTAAAAAAAAGATGAATTACAACCACTCCTAGAGGAAATAAGTCAGAGAATAGATCAAGCGGTTCTGTT
>JAJEAQ010000334.1 GCA_022822685.1 Trichodesmium sp. jk18x7bins.61 | reverse complement strand
GCCTCCAAGCTGCTTCGGCTGCTGATTGGGAAATGTGGAAACGGATAGCAGTTTACGATCCGATTTGGTTTGAGCCGAAAATTTTGGCTTGTTTCCGTTTGCATACTGCCTCAGAAACTTCTCGCTTGATGCAGTCTGGTGGTAACATAGAAGATGCCCGCAAAGCAATAGAAATTACTAAATCTTATCTATCGAAAACAATGGCGGAAGAATTATCTAATCGAGCTAGGGAACATTATGCAATTGAAGCCCTATACAAGGCTGCTTCTATGTTGAAGGCAGGAAATACTAATGGAGCGATCGCTCAAATGCGGGAAAGTCTCAAATGTAGTCAATCTCCCTCAGTCGTTAATTTACTGATTTCTGTTTTAACTGGCGCTGAAACCGAGGTGAAAACCAAAGCTAAAACAGCTCTCAAATTACCAAAAGTTGTTATTGATGGAGTCATGTTTCAGATTTATGAATCTGGCATTACTCGTGTGTGGCACTCCCTCCTACAAGAATGGATTCATCAAGGTTTAGGCGACAAAATTATATTTTTAGACCGCAATCATACCGCACCTCAAATTGCCGGAATTAAATATTTGTCAATCCCTGGCTACGACTACAACAAAACCCAAAAAGACCGCCAAATTTTACAGCAGATATGTGATGAAGAAAAAGCTGATATTTTCATCTCAACTTATTATACTACTCCCCTATCAACTCCTTCGGTTTTACTGCTTCACGATATGATTCCAGAAATTCTGGGGGCAAATCTGGAGCAGCCCATGTGGAAACAAAAACATTTTGCTATTAATTACAGTTCATTTTATGTAGCAGTTTCTGAAAATACTGCCAGGGATTTAGTCAAGTATTTTCCGGCAATTAGTTTTGATTCATTGACAGTTGCTCACTGCGGAGTTAGCAATAATTTATATCCGGAAAATCATGAAAAAATTGCGGGGTTTAAGAAGAAATATAATATCAAAAAGCCTTACTTTCTCTGGATAGGCGATCGCGTAGGTTTTAATGGTTATAAAAATGCTTTATTATTCTTCCAAGCATTAGCTCAGTATCCACAGAAAGAAGAATTAGAAGTAGTCTGCGTTGGGGGCTTTACCTCAGTATTGGAAAGGCATTTACAAAGCTATGCTGAGGAGATTAAAGTTCATATGTTACGACTCAGCGGTGATGAACTAAGAGCAGCCTATTCGGGAGCTTTAGCATTAGTTCACACCTCAAAATATGAAGGCTTTGGCTTGACAGTATTGGAGGCGATCGCCTGTGGTTGTCCTGTGATTACTTGTGCTAATGGCGCTATTCCAGAAGTTATAGGTAAAGCAGCTTTATATGTCAGTGATTCTGATGTGGCAGCAGTTGTGAAAGCTATGTTAGAAATCCACAAACTAGAGGTACGTCAACCTCTAATTACTGCTGGTTTAGAAAGGGCGAAAAATTTCTCTTGGGAGAAAATGGCAAATACTGTTAGTGCTGCTTTAATGAAGGCAGCAAATATGACAGTAACTGCTCCCAAATCACCACAGCTAATAGAACAACAAAAATCTGTCTCTAATATAGAAGTAAATGTATTACCATCTCTAGCACAAATAAATCAGGAAATTAAACATTACCAGCAAAGTCAGTTAGAGCCATCAGTTTTACTTAAATTGCAAGAAATAAGAAAAGAAATTGCCCTACGTTGGCTGAATATTAGTACTTTAGCAGAACTAAAAACTGCTTATTCCCAGGAGTTGGGTAAAGCACATAAAGCATTATTAAAAAGTGGGATTCTAGACGAAAGCTTAACCGAAATCGAGCAAAAAATTGTCGCACAAATCAAAGCAAATATTGCCAAAGGATTTAAAGAGCTTTCAGCAATTAAATATCTCTTAGCAGGAATGCTTTACCAACAAGCGTATCGACTGGGAATTAAATATGAGCAGGCTCCCATAACGAATTGGTTTGCTACAGACTATTTAAAATTTATGTTTGCCTCTCCAGAACTATTTCAAGAAATAGGGGAAGCAGATAATTATCATCAATTCCTGGCAGGATGGTTGAGTTATGTGCATAGCAATATTTTCCTGAATCCAGACTTACAATTATGGCAAGCGATCGCCTGGTTATTTGTGCAAAATTATAATTGGATTCCCCTCTATTTTACTAGCACACCCAATTTAAAAAATCTCTACATCAAGCGGGCAGAAATTATCGAACTGGCCTTGAAACATCGCGGTTTAGAGTTAGATGCTCAGATAGGCGATCGCCCAGTTAATCGTCAAAGAATCCGACTCGGAATTCTCAAAGAGCATTATGCTCCTCAAACAGAAACATACTCTTTACTACCAGTATTTGAAAATTTAGACCGCGCTAAATTCGAGATTTTCCTTTATGCAGTCAAATCTAACGGTAACCCCTTAGAACAATACTGTCAAAGTCGCGCCGATAAATTCCTGCAACTGCCAGACGAGCTAAAAAATCAAGCCCAAATTATTCGCCAAGACGATCTGGATATTCTCTTCTTCGGCTCTAATTTAACTGCTATTACCAACAATTCTATCTTGCTGGCTACCCACAGACTAGCCAGAATCCAGGTGACATCGATCAATTCTCCTACAACTACGGGGATGAAAACAATAGATTATTATATTGCTGGCAACTTAACCGCATCTCCAGAAATATACCAAGAGCATTATACAGAAAAACTGGTGAACATCGAAGGCTCAGGGCTGTGTTTCCGGTATGGGCTCGCTGACACCCAGCCAGTAGTCAAACCAATGCGCTCCAGTTGGGGAGCAACAGAGCAGACTATCGTGTTTATTTCTGGTGCCAACTTCTACAAAATCATACCAGAGATGCGACAGACTTGGGCTCAGATTCTGGCAGCAGTCCCCAATTCTATTTTAGTTTTGTACCCCTTCAATCCCAATTGGACTAAGTCTTATCGAGTCGGGCCGTTTATCCAACAGATGCAGTCTGTTTTGGCAAAACACGGTATCGACAAGAAGCGTTTAGTCATCATTAAAGCACTACCCAGTCAAGCAGATATTAAAGAATGCTTACAGCTAGCCGATATTTATTTAGACTCCTTCCCCTACGGTGGCGCCACTTCTCTATTAGAGCCCTTGACAGTGGGAGTGCCTCCAGTAATTGTGGAAGGAGATGCTTTAAGGTTTCGGCAGGCGTCGGCGTTATTGCGAGAAATTGGAATGGGGGATTTGATTGCCGATGGAGAAGAAAGTTATATTAATTTAGCAGTAAAACTGGCGACTAATTCCCAGTGGCGGCAACAAAAGCGGCAGGAAATTCAGACAAAAATGAAACAAAATCCACCATTTTTAGATAGTCGTGCTTATTCTGCGCAGATGGGTGTATTATTCCAAGAATTATGCCAAAAATCCTTCAATATTCATACACAAGAAACTATGGAGTCTACAGGCAAAACATCTCTAACTCCAGAATTTATCAATCGTTTAATGGGTTGTGTGAATCTCTACAAAATTGAGCCTAATGACAAATCTTTAATCAAAGAATTACGTCAATTTCGCCAAAAAATAGCTAAGTTTTG
>JAJEAQ010000306.1 GCA_022822685.1 Trichodesmium sp. jk18x7bins.61 | reverse complement strand
AGAAAGCTCCGACTCTTGTCGCCTACAGGTACATTCAAAAACCCAGAATTGTTGAGCTGTTTGTAAGGCTTGAGCCGTGTGATGGGTAACTGTCACCCACGGTTCAAAGGGGAGGGGAGAGGAGTAATCCTCATTCATGTAGCGAAGCTAAAACGCTTTTAGCTTCGCTACATGAATGCTCCGACTGGGGGAGGCCACCTGACCCGATTAAAGAAGTAGTGGAGATGTTAGAAAAAGTTTATTGTGATCGAGCAGACGCTGAACTCCAAAGCCAAGCTGCTGTTAGCTTTATGCAAGATTTGACTAGGGAAAAACAAATTCAACGCCTACTCTTTGTGTTGCAAAATATAATTTAATTGATTGCCATAATTGAATAAATGCCAAATATTTTGAGGGTGGCTGTATGGGTTTTCAATTCTTCTATTGCTGCCTCGACATCAGCTTGATTGCTATTAGCTTCTAGAGCAATAAAAAATAAATATTCTCCTAATAAACGTTTGGTAGGGCGAGATTCTATCCTGCTCATATTAATTTCCCTTTTAGCAAATACCTGCAATGGTTTAACTAAGGCTCCTGGTACATTTGCTGGCACAGTAAAACCCAGAGAAGTAAAAACCTGATTTTGTGGTTGATTTATAGTATTAATTATTTGTTTTAAAGCTGAGTTTTCTTCTGTAAATCCTTTTTTGAGTAACCAAAATCGAGTACAACTATCTGGGTAATCATTAATTGGATAAGCTAATATAGGTAGTTGATAAAGTTGAGCAGCTCTCTGAGAGGCGATCGCTGCTACACTGCTATCCTTATCTAAATTCTGTAATGCTTCTGCAGTGGAATTAGTTGGAATTAGTTGTACTTTTGGGAAAAATTTCTCTAGCCAACCCTGACATTGAGCTAGGGCTTGTGGATGAGAATATACTGTTTTAATCTCCTCAAAACTATTGGCTAATGATATTAATCCATGAGAAATAGGCAAGATTAATGCTGTTTGAATCTGTAAATTATCCAGTTGCCAAAGTGTTAAACTAAGCCATGGAGATTACTCTCCCCGACTCGTCTTCAGAACCCTGCGTGAGACTTTCACCTCACAAGGCTCCTCTGTTAAACGTTCCTTGTTATGGATACATCCGGCGCTCTTTTTACTTGCTGTATTTTCCCTGATTTTTTGCACTTTTTAGAGTGTTGAGTATTCTCAGAGATTGATCAAGTTTTCGTATCCAGCGCTGTTTTTGTGTCGTGGCTATGTCGGTGTAGTACCTGTTTGTTATTAGGGGTGTCTTTATCAGCTTTCGATATCTAAAAAGCTTTATCTAAAGTGTGTGCAATAATTCAGAAGTCAGGAGTCAAGATGGAGAATAGATTCTGTACGAATGGCTAATTAATAATTAGCATTGCACCGCATCAAGTTAAGTCTTTGCATAAGTTTCAGGTTTTTTATTCCATCTAGTGCAGCAGTTTTCTTAGATACTGTTTGTCAAACTCAGATGAAATTATTGCCTAGGGTGGATGAGACAGAAATATCTCCTCATGCTTAACCAAGATTTTCCCTGTCCGCCTTAACCCACAAAAATTAAAGATTATAGCTATATTAATATTTGCTTTATAAACACTCTCTGACCCTGGTTATCCTTGTATCACACCCCTAATAACTAGCAATCTTGCCTGGTAACTTTTGGTCAGAAGTTTTTTGGTCTAGAGGCATCTTACGGATTTGGCCACGACTGGATGCTCTGTAGATTAACTTTTGCAACTTAAATATATATTTTTCTAGCTTTTTCCACTTGAGGTCAATCCAAACCATGTTTAGATTGATACATACTGGGTTGGGAGTATCGTATGTATTCCATGCCACACTTCAAAATCCTTTTGGACTTGTCAATCGTTTTTTTTAGTGTTTTAGCCTTGTTCATCGCTACTCATTAAACTACATGACGTCTAACAGTGGGTACGTCTGCAGATCAGCTTCTTACCCAATCCTACTCTCTCCAGAACCTGCTATATCTGCAGATTGACCTTGAATGGCTGCCTGAGTTCTCGACCAAAATTCTCAGGTGTTCTAGAGAGGTTTCCTCGTTCCCATATACCTTTCTTGCGACTGATTTAGTGGGGTAAAATCTCCCGGAGAGTTCGATATGGTTGTTGATAATATCGAATACATAGTATTATCCATTGACCCTCTGGCTTAGAGCCATTCACCCTATAGCTACCTTTTGGGTGGTTTTACTTAACGAGAGTTTCATTACCTTCCTGTTCGTCCACTTGTCAATCTTTGCTAGCAGTGTCACTCTTGGTAGTTAAAGTTTTAGCTACATTTAGACCAGCTTCACGGATTGATGTTCAGTCTCTACCGTGTGGCCTACGCTGTCAACCCAACAACAGGGCGGATGGAATTTCACCATCAAGGCAATATGAGTTATTTCGTAGACTAGGATGGCCTAGTTTGACTTCTACGAGATGGCCTGTTATGTCCAGTTATACTGGTTTGAAGACCAACGAGTCGCACGTATCCAGAGTAATAGTCACACTCCCTTCAATGGAATTTTCTACAGGTACAACTGCTAAATTAACTTGCCCTTCAGACACTGCCCATAAAGTTTGATAAATACTAGGATAGGGGCAAAGAAGAGATTTGTGGCCAAGCTGACTTAGTTTATCAGTAAATGCTACTGCTGCTGTCTCTGCATAAGTCCCCGCTGGGCCAAGATGTGCAATAGATATGGTCATACAATCCTATTTTTTTAATTTGAGATTTAACTCCCTCTCGACAAAATTCAGGAAGTTACACTTGGCAAAATTAAGTTATATTTCTTAACTTAGTTTTCATAAATTCGGTATTATGATTTGAGAGTTACTTGATTTTACCTCAAATCCTCTATTACTAATAATTTTATCAAAGTAATGTTATAAAACGTGCGATTCGTTTCTAGCAGGAACCCCTAGCAACTAGGGGTGTATGGCTAGAGTCCAGCGACTGTGTTCCCATACAGAGCGGATAACTGAGATTAGAATGTGGGTGAAGCTGTAAAGCCAGTCCCTCCCGCTAAGGAAGGCGTGAATCCCTATCTGGCCTCACCGAGGGAACCATACCCGGAACCCAGAGTGAAGCAGGCAACAGGACTCAATCAGAGCCAAAGCGTATAGGCACACTGGAGTTAATGGGGAGTTGAGATCGGAGAGATTACCAAACCTTCTGAAAAAGTGTCCTAGACATATGAGTCAATACGATAACAAATGACTACATAATCGGAGCAAGTCCCGCAGAATATGTTTAAAGTAGCTGCATTCCTGGGATGACGATGGGCAAAATGAAGGCTCCTAAGTTAACAAAACAATTCTTTTCTCGGAACGGATAAAAACACTAGGTGGGTCTTGAGAACGGTCGAAAACTCAGGTAAACAGGGTAGAG
>JAJEAQ010000363.1 GCA_022822685.1 Trichodesmium sp. jk18x7bins.61 | reverse complement strand
GGTGTGGGTGTGCCTTGATTCTAGTGAGATGTTTCTGCTGATTTATATTGCTTTGTGGTTATTTTGAGCTAGTTAGTATGGGAATTGGGAGTAGGGAGTAGGGATTTGGGGCTAATTCTCTCCCCTTCTGCCCTACCAGTAGTTCGGCTATTGAGAGCGCCGACTGCTCTTTCCCTAATTCCTAATTCCTAACTCCTAACTCCTAAAAATGGTGATTTTTTTGAGGGACCTCCCTACATGAAGGGTGTTTATGGGGTTTGAGTTTGTGTTTGTGTGTTGGTTGTTTGGTTGTTTGGAGTGGGTTTTATGATCATGTCTGTTAGGTACTTGATGTGTGTCTGGGGCTGTGATTCTGAGGCGATTTGATTGGGAGGGGGCTTGTTTTTTTGGCTGGGGGAGTTAAAGAAGCATCCCCTAAATCTGCCTCTCTGAGATTGACTCCACTGAGGTTAGCATCGGTTAATATCACATTACTAAGATTAGCTCTTGTAAAGTTAGCATTACTTAAGTCAGATCCTGTTAAATTTACTTCTGCAAGGGTAATACCTTTTAAATCTAATCCGACTAGGGTAATACCTTGAAAATTTCTTTCTCCTGTTGCATATAGCTTCTGAAGTTCCTCAACCTCCATTTGATCTGTCTCAAAGTATTTTCTATTTTCTATTTTCTATTTAAAGTCAGACATTACTCGGACCAATATCCAAAGTAATTTCCAAGTCAAAAGTCAAAAGCTAGATAAATTGATGATTTCTGTACTTTAATGTATCAAGAAATAATTCAGTGGTCAAGATCCAAAATTAAATTCTGAATTCTTGAGAGATGGTTTGTCACGCCTCAGATTAAATTCTGGCGTAGGATGGGTGAGGGCTCAATATTTCCTTGTACTCATCATAATTTTGGTTGCCTGCCACTGGCTATCAGAATTAAACACTCTAGTTATCCTAATATTTACTTGATAAACAGTCTCTGAGCTGAGGAGCCGGAGTTGCCCCACAATCAAAATTTCACTTTGGGATAAATTGGGCAGTTGGGAAGGATGGATACCGAGTGTGGTGAATCCTACCCCATCTCGAATGCTGTTCAGGGAAGCTCTGGATATTCAACCGTCTTTAATGTCAATCTAGGAGAATTTTGCTGCTGTGAGAGTTGAAACGATTCAAACTCAAAGAGCCATTAGGAGTTGATTTTCGGCTGTCGCCGACATGAAAAGGATGAAATTATTTCATTTAGATCTTATGAGAAAATCAAAAACATAATACATTACAGCCAGAAAATACTATGCCAGAGAATGTAAGAAGCCAATTAGTGACTCAAGGAGAACGTTGTACTCCTAACTGAGCTATGCTAAGAGCTGTAGGTTTTGAAGGTTCAGACTTTATTAAACCTATAATTGGAGTTGCCAACGCCCATAGCACTATAACGCCCTGTAATATGGGCATTAACGATTTTGCCATGCGTGCTATGGCTGGAGCCAAACAAGCTGGAGCAATGCCACAGATATTTGGCACGATTACCATTAGTGATGGTATTTCTATGGGTACTGAGGGGATGAAATATTCCCTGGTTTCTAGAGAAGTGATTGCTGACTCTATTGAAACAGTTTGTAAGGGCTAAAGCATGGATGGTGTTCTGGCTATTGGTGGATGGGATAAAAATATGTCAGGAGCAATGATAGCGATCGCTCCCATGAACATCCCTGCTATCTTCGTCTACGGGGGTACTATTAAACCAGGCAATTATAACGGCAAAGACTTAACTATTGTGAGTGCTTTTGAAGCAGTAGGAGAATACAGCGCTGGAAAAATTGACGAAACAGAGCTAGCAGAAGTTGAACGAAGAGCTTACCCTGGTGCAGGCTCCTGTGGCGGAATGGATACTGCAAATACTATGTCTTCAGCCTTTGAGGCAATGGGTATGAGTCTCATGTACTCCTCAACAATGGCAGCAGAAGATGGGGAAAAAGCTGATAGCACTGAAAAATCAGCCCATGTTTTAGTAGAAGCTATCCGTAAACAAATTATACCTCGTCAAATTATTACTCGTAAAGCTATGGAAAACGCAATTTCGGTAATTTTCTGGGTTATACTAATGCAGTACTGCACTTACTAGCTATTGCTCATGCTGCTGATGTGGAATTATCTATTGATGATTTTGAAACTATTCGGGCACGAGTACCAGTGTTATGCGCTCTCAAACCAAGTGGCAAATATGTCACAACAGATTTACATAAAGCTAGTGGTATTCCTTTAGTAATGAAAATGCTATTGGAATATAATTTACTCCACCCAGATGCTTTAACTATAATTGGTAACACAATCGCAGAACAGCTGGCAAATGTACCTTCAGAACCACCTCCAAATCAAGAAGTGATTCGCTCTTGGGATAATCCATTGTATTCTCAAGGACACCTAGTGATTTTAAAGGGAAACCTAGCAACGGAAGGAGGTGTGGCTAAGGTTACAGGAGTTAAGAAACCAGAAATAACTGGTCCTGCAAAAGTATTTGAATCAGAGGAAGACTGCTTAGAGGCAATATTAGCAGGCAAAATTCAAGCAGGTGATATTATTGTAGTTCGTTATGAAGAGCAAAAAGGCAGGCCAGGAATGGGAGAAATGCTAGCGCCAACTTCAGCTATTATTGGTGCTGGTTTAGGAGATACAGTCGGATTGATTACTGATGGTAGGTTTTATGGTGGTACTTATGGTATGGTAGTTGGTCATGTAGCTCCAGAAGCAGCAGTAGGTGGAGCGATCGCCCTAATTAAAGAAGGAGATATGATTACTATTAATGCTCAGAAGCGTTTACTCCAGTTAAATATTTCGGATCAGGAAATGCAACAGCGTCGCCAAGCATGGCAGCCACAAGCACCTCGATATACAAGAGGTGTATTGGCAAAATATGCTAAGTTAGTATCTTCGAGCAGTGTTGGAGCAGTAACTGACGCTGGGTGATTCGCGCTCGTACGCCAGTTCTAGCCAGGCACTTCTCATATAATGTTCGGCTGAATACTTATAAATAAATAACGGCAAAAGGAAGATACTGCATTTTTTATTTGAAGAGGGAAGAGCAAAGCATGGTTTCCTTGACTCCCCCCTTGACAAGGGGGGTTAGGGGGGATAAAATAGAAGTTGTAGGGATCAAGGCTTGTTATAACTAATGATCCGATTCATGTCGGCGACAGGCTCAACATGATATAATTCCAGGCTTTTCTAACATTGCTGCTACTCGTAAAATCACAACTTCGCGATGGGATGCAGCAATAATCTGCACCCCCAAAGGTCAGCCATTAGTGCGCCGGAGCGGAACTGACAAAACTGGCAGCCCAATCAAAGATAAAGATTGAGTATACAAACCCAAATTTGGACGCACTAACACCTCCTCCCCACCAATAATCATTTTTTCCTGCCCCAATAGGGGAGCAACACAAGGAGTAGTAGGAGCAAGAATAATATCTACTTCCTTGAATATTTACTCAACGCCACCTTGATACCAAGCAAGGACGGAAACGTTGAGCTTGGATATACCAATCTGCGGGAATTAAAGCACCTGCCAAAAAGCGATCGCGAGTTGCTGGCTCGAAATCTTGGGGACGGGTGCGTAAATTATCCAAATGCAAAGTTGATTTTGGCTCCAGCGAGGGTGGTTATACCTGCAATATCATAGAAGTTTTTGACGCTACACCGGGAACTATCCACCCGAAAAGACACTAATTTGTCAATCAAGTTTTATTTTTTTCTGGTATAGTTCGTACTAATAATGTACCACGAGAAAAGACATATTTAACTCTAGTCTTTTTTCTAATCGCATCAAATAAATTTTTACCATCTAAAGCTATAAAATTGCGTGGTTTTAGTAATTCAAATGAACAACGGTAGGTAGACTCATGCCCTACCCCACTAGAGTAAATCATAACCAAATCTATTGAGTTCCCAGGCATATTTCTTTCTGACGATCTGCTCTGTCTCATGATTGTAATACTCCCGAATTGGTATTGTGCAATCTCTTATTCCTTTGTGGAATTCAGGAATGCGTGCAGGTTCAAAGGGAATTGAAAGATGTTCGCATACATGTTTTATGCCTTCATGCAAGTTCTCAAAGCGAATAAAGTAATCAATACACTCTTCCCCATTGATCAAATACTTGTCTCTATCAATAATTTCACCTCCTTCGCGATCCAACATCTAAAGCGTTCAACTGCTGTCTTCCCTGTTACTAAATGTATTGGGTTTCGTCTGTCTATTCGTAGTGGATTTTTACGTTTCTGATCTTGATACATGAAGAATCCAGAAATCAATTTATCGAATGGGTTTCTAACTACTGTAAATTTAAAATAACGCTCCCAGATGTCTTGACCGATTTTGTTTCTTATCGCCCTAGCTGGCATGTGGTTATACCAGATTGGGTTAGCTTTCCTTTGGGCAATATGCCCGCCCCGAAACCCTATTATGCCTGCTTCTGAGACATACTGGTCACGACCATGATGAGATTCCTGCCATTCTCCATCAGGCATACAATATTGCTCGAAGTAAGATTCAACAGAAGTCCCTGCTGTTTTTCCAGTTTTAGTAAAAATGAAATGTTTTCTATGGCTAATAAGCATGGTTTTGACTCCCATAATCTGTTATTATGATTGATAGTTTTTACTTAGTATAATACGGATATTGGGTTTAAAGGCAGCTATGCTGAAGGCAGAAGACAGCAAGTTTAATTTTTTCTGATCTAGTTTCTGCTAATATATGTCTAATACTTACTCACGATTTTCTAGACAATTTCCAACTCTATATTATGACTTTTCAAAAAAAGTCGTGAGTAAAATGATCTACCACATTTGTATTACTCAATTCCAAGTTATAAAAATCCACAAAATCATAATCAGAATAAGGACCTGCGTGCCTGGTTCCCACATTGAATTTAATAAAACAATTGCCAGGAATTTGAAATGCAATTGTTAGAGTCGACGCCCGATATTATTCGGGGCGCCTCTCCTTCAGAACCGGACGTGAGACTTTCACCTCATCACGGCTCCTAGTTAGTCTGAGTTTTTACTCTGCTCATGTGTTCATAATGATGACATTGGTTGTGGAGT
>JAJEAQ010000021.1 GCA_022822685.1 Trichodesmium sp. jk18x7bins.61 | reverse complement strand
CTCAACTTCCACAATAGTTTCTTTAGCTTCAGCCGTCATAGCTACAGGCTCGGCTTCAGTTTCTACAATAGTTTTTGTAGTGTCGGCTGTTTCTGAATCTTTAGTTAGAGTTCCTTCGGGAACTAACTCTACAGTACCATTTTCTATCAACCACTTAATTGTTTTTTTCTTCAGCAGGTCTTCTGTCACTACTTCTCTCAATCTATCAGAGTCAACTTCTTTACCTTTGAGTTGTTCCATTACTTTAGCTGATTCTGCTGCTATTTCCTCTTCGTCCACTGTGATTGATTCTTGTTTTGCTACTGTTGCTATGGCCAAGCTTCTTTTCAGTCGCTCAATTGCTTCTGGTCGCGATCGCTCTTGCATTTCTGGCAATTTATCACTACTAAATAACTCCTTAACGTCAATTCCATACTTGCCCAACTCCATCGCACTTTGGGCTAACATTTGATTTGTTTCATTTTTAATTAACGTTTCTGGAATTTCTACTTCCAGAAGAGTCACCAGCTTATCTAAAATAGCATTTTCCTGATTTTGTTTTGTTTGTTCCTCTTTTTCTTTAATAAATTTTTTCTCCAAGAACTCTCCCAATTCAGCTATTGTTTCAAACTCACTAATCTCTTGAGCCAAATCATCATCCCACTCTGGCAATTCTTTTTCCTTAAGTTCTTTGAGAGTCACTGTGAATACTGCTGGCTTACCTGCCAACTCTGGTTGAGCATATTCTGAAGGAAATTGGGCTGAAATTTCTTTTGTTTCCTCTGGATTCATCCCCACTATTCCCTCAATGAAACCAGGGATAAATTGTCCTTCCTTTAAATCCATTTGGAAGTCCTTAGCTTTACCTCCTGGTACTTCTTGAGCTTCTTCTCCCTCTGTCTCAGAAGGAATTATACCTGTAAAATCGACTCTGGCCACATCTCCTAACTGAGCAGCTCTTCCTTCCACTGGAATTAATGTTGCCATTTGAGAGCGACGTTCCTCGAAAAACTTATCTACTTCGGCTGGATTATACTTGATTTCTTCTGCTTGAACAACTAATCCCTGATAATTCTCAATTTTAGCCTCTGGCTCTACATCCACTTTGGCCGAGAAAGTCATTTCTTGACCAGGTTCAAAATCTTTAACTAATTCTTCAAACTCTTTACCGAGTTCAAATTGGCAAAGAGCATTGATTTGCTCTTGTTCTCTGGCTTTTTCCAAGCAATCATTAATCATGTCATCTAAAGCCATAGCCTTAATATACTTTTTTCCCAGCCTTTGTATCAATATTTGTCTAGGTACTTTCCCTCTTCTAAACCCAGGAATATTGGCTGAACGGATATATTTCTGAATCACCCGCTCATAGGCATTCTTGGACATTTCAGGTGTGATTTCTATTTCTAAGCCTATTTGGCTGGCTGGAAGCTTTTCCTGGGTAACTTTCATCAAAAATCTTTGCTGGATCTTCTCACTATACAAATTGTAAATGTTAGTGGTGAGAGGAAAGCAGCCAGCATATAAACTACTTTCCTCAAATCAACACCTACTGCCTTGACTCTACTTACAATAGTGAAATTTTGCATTTGTCTTTCGTTTGGGCAGTTACAAAATTTATTTTGTTTTCAAGCTGCACGCAGAGGGCAAAAAAACTACCGATACAAAATATCACAAAAAAGCAAAAATTGTCAAGTCTAAACAACTTACTTAAAAGAATGGGGCTTTTAACTTCACTTTTCGGTGACTATAACTTCTGTATCAAAGAATCAACTCAAGTGCATCTTTTGTGGTAAGATAGGGTAAATTAATAATTTATATGATAAATATAATTAAGGTTAAATGATATTTTAATCATGCTTTTATAGTTAAAATATAATCTAGCAAGTATAAAGCAACTATATCAGTAACTTTAATAACATCAAGATAAGTTTATAAATTACTGCGATCGAAAGAATCCTCATTATACCCTTGAGTCGAAGAAATAAAAAAAATATTTAGGTGAATAGAAATCCAGAAAAAAATAATCGGTAAAATTGAGCCTCGGAAATGTTGATAAATAATGATTCGATTTAATTGAAATTCAGCATGGGAGAAAAAATAGGGTGATTGAAAACAGTTGAAAGAAAAAGGAGGAACAAAATTGTCAGAGTCCTATAGAATAGCAATACTAGGAGCAACAGGTGCAGTAGGTACAGAGCTACTAGAATTACTCGAATCTCGTAGTTTTCCAATAGCAGAATTGAAAGTATTGGCATCACCCCGCTCAGCAGGTAGTACCTTGAAGTATAAAGGAGAAAACTTACCAGTAGAAGTTGTAACATATGATTCATTTGAAGAAGTAGATTTAGTGTTAGCATCAGCAGGTGCATCTACATCGAAAGAATGGGCTTGGAAGGCTGTAGAGGCTGGTGCTGTAGTGATTGACAATTCCAGCGCTTTCCGTATGGACTCGCAAGTGCCTCTTGTAGTTCCAGAAGTGAACCCAGAAGCGGCTGCTCTACATCAAGGTATAATTGCTAACCCTAACTGCACAACAATATTAATGAGTGTGGCCGTATGGCCATTACATAAGTTCCAGCCAATTCAAAGGTTAGTAGTGTCCACTTACCAATCAGCAAGTGGGGCAGGAGCTAGGGCAATGGCAGAGATGAAAACCCAAGCCAATGAAATTTTACAGGGGGAAACTCCAACAACAGAGATTTTTCCTTACCCATTAGCATTTAATTTATTCCTGCACAATTCTCCACTCAATGAGCAGGGGTACTGTCAAGAAGAAATGAAAATGCTGAATGAGACTAGGAAAATATTTGGCTCTAACGAGATCAGGATTACAGCTACTTGTATACGAGTACCAGTATTGCGGGCTCACTCAGAAGCTATTAATTTAGAATTTGCTCAACCCTTTAATGTTGCTCAAGCAAGAGAAATATTGAGTCAAGCACCTGGAATAGAAGTGGTAGAAAATTGGCAAAACAATTATTTTCCCATGCCAATGGAAGCAAGTGGTAAAGATAATGTTTTAGTAGGGAGAATTCGTCAAGATATTTCCCATCCTTGCGGACTAGAATTATGGTTAAGTGGAGACCAAATCCGAAAGGGAGCTGCTTTGAACGCAGTGCAAATAGCTGAACTACTCGTAGCCCAAAAAATGTTGAGGGTATCACCAGCAACAGCTTAGAATCAGTGTACAGAAAAAACAAACAAAACAGGTGTCGTATTTTAGTTACCACGCCCAGAATGTTGTATTGAAATTACATGGAAGTTAATGGTGATGCAGTGGCATAAAAATCAAAAAAATTTGCAGAAAGACTGTAAGGTAATGTTAATGTAGGAAAAATTAGGTCTAGAGAACAAAAAAATAATCAGACCAAGCAAAACGATAAAATTCCCAGAAGGAGTACAAATAGTGTGGTAGATTTTGGTAGAGTCCTGACGGCAATGGTTACACCACTTAAGGATGATGGTAGTGTTAACTATGAAGAAACAGAAAAGCTATCAATATGGTTGACTGAAAATGGAACAGACTCTTTAGTCGTATGTGGGACAACAGGTGAGTCTCCTAGTTTGACATGGGAAGAAGAATATCAACTATTTCAGGTAGTGAAAACAGCAGTAGCAGGAAAAGCTAAAGTAATAGCTAGTACAGGATTGAATTCGACAACAGAAGCGCTCGTAGCTACCGAAAAAGCTGCGAAATTAGGCTTAGACGGTTCATTGCAGGTGGTACCATATTATAATAAACCACCACAATTAGGACTATATAAGCATTTTCAAGCGATAGCTCAAGCTACTCCCGAATTACCAATCATGCTGTATAATATCCCTGGGCGTACAGGTCAAAATCTGGAACCAGAAACAGTCGCTAGACTGGCCGAAATTCCCAACATTGTTGCTATAAAAGAGGCCAGTGACAACTTAGATCAAGTTAGTCAGATTAGATACTTGACAGCACCAGAGTTTAAGATTTATTCTGGAGATGACTCCCTAACTTTACCACTTCTGGCTGTTGGTGGCAGTGGTGTTGTGAGTGTTGCTAGTCACTTAGTGGGAAAACAGCTACAAGAGATGATAGGAGCATTTGAAAAAGGCGAGATACAGCGTGCTATGCAAATTCATCTCAAACTATTTAGCTTGTTTAAAGCTCTATTTGCAACAACTAACCCGATTCCCATAAAGGCAGCTCTGAAATTACTAGGCTGGAAAGTAGGTGTCACTCGCCCTCCATTATGCGCTCCTCCAGAAGAAGTGACTAAAAAATTATCAGCAGAAATGGGTAAACTAGGCTTATTATAATCCCACTTACTGATAAGAAAGTTTTTCAGACAACTAAATATGATCAACTTAAGCAATGATTCAGTCTAGTTATTCACTGTATTAGTGGAGTCTTGTATCTAAGGGTTTGCTTGTTCTAGATTTAATTAAATGGGCATAAAATATCGATGAGAATCAGTCAAAATCTTTCAAAGTTAACAACAACAAACAATAGGATAATTATGGCAAGAACAAAATCATCATCCCCTCTCAAAATTATTCCCCTGGGAGGATTACATGAAATCGGTAAAAACACTTGTGTATTTGAGTACGATGACGAAATTATTCTGCTTGATGGAGGATTAGCTTTTCCTACAGATGGAATGCACGGTGTAAATATTGTCTTACCAGATGCGACTTATCTGTATGAAAATCGTCATAAAATTAAAGGGATGATTGTTACTCATGGTCACGAGGATCACATAGGTGGTATTCCTTTCCATTTGAAAAATTTAGAAATTCCAGTCATCTATGGACCTCGACTGGCAATGGCTTTGCTCTACTGTAAATTAGAGGAAGCAGGAGTTCAAAATCGTACAGAATTAAGGACAGTTCGTCCCCGTGATCTAGTTAAGTTGGGTAACTATTTCAGCGTTGAATATATTCGTAATACTCATTCAATGGCAGATAGCTTTACTGTGGCAATTACAACACCAGTGGGAGTGGTTATTCATACAGGTGATTTCAAAATTGACCACACTCCTGTAGATGGAGAAAAATTTGATTTTCAAAAGCTCGCAGAATATGGAGAAAAAGGTGTTCACTGTTTAATTAGTGACTCTACAAATTCAGAGGTACCTGGTTTGACTCCTTCAGAAAGCTCTGTTGCTCCTAATTTGGACCGAGTATTCTCTGAAGCTCCCAGGCGTTTAATGGTGACAACTTTTGCTTCTAGTGTACATAGATTACAGATTATTTTAGAACTGGCAAAGAAACATGGTAGGTTAGTAGCAATATTAGGGCGATCGATGTTGAATGTGATTGCTCATGCTCGCCATCTTGGTTATATTAAGTGTGAAGATAGTTTGTTTGTGCCTTTAAATGCTCTCCGGCATGTGCCAGAGGAAAAGCAGTTGATTTTGACTACTGGCTCTCAAGGGGAACCAATGTCGGCATTGACTCGCATTGCTAAAGGTGAGCATCGGCAAATTAAAATTCGCAAAGGGGATACGGTGGTATTTTCAGCTAATCCGATTCCAGGGAATACGATCGCTGTTGTTAATACTATTGACAAACTGATGATGTTGGGAGCAAATGTGGTTTATGGTAAAGATAAGGGAATTCATGTTTCAGGTCATGGTTGTCAAGAAGATCAAAAGTTAATGTTGGCGCTTACCCGTCCGAAATTTTTCATCCCATTTCATGGTGAGCATCGGATGTTGATTAAACACAGTCTCACTGCTCAAAGTATGGGAGTGCCGCCAGAAAATATGGTGGTGATCGAGAATGGCGATGTCGTGGAATTGACTGAAAATTCTATATGTGTTGTAGATAAAGTCGCTTCTGGTATTGAGTTGGTAGATTCCTCTCGTTCGGGTATGGTTGAAGATAATATCCTGAAGGAAAGGCAACAACTGGCTGAGGATGGTGTTGTGACTGTGGCTTTGGCAGTGAGTTCAGATGGTACATTGATTGGTAAGCCGGAGTTACATTTGCGTGGTGTAGTGAGTTCGGTGGAAAAAGCACAATTGCAAGAACTTGTAGTCAGGATATTAGATAAAAATTTGAGTCATTACTGGCCTGAGTATGCTAAGTCTAAGACTGAAATTGATTGGGCTGGATTGAAAAATGAGCTGGAATGTTCTATTCAGCGGATGTTACGGCGAGAAATGCAAGGTCAACCTTTATTGGTATTTTTGATGCCAACTCCAGATGCAGAAACTGCGGCAGAGGAAGAGGAAGTGACTGTGAAGCCTGTAGGTAGACGGCGGCGTCGCTCTACTGCGGCCAAGGTGGCATCTTAGTTAATGGCAATAGATAAAAAGGAGGGGAGGGTACTTTGCTGTACTCTTTCCTTGACAAGGTTAATCCCCCCAAGGAATTGCGTAGGATTGCGTAGATTGCGTAGGTTTGGTTGAGGAAGCCTTAGGGAAGCTTATCCGTAGGAGCAACCCAACATAAGTCAGGAGCATGTATGTTTTTGTTAGGCTTAGTCTCCCTTGAGTAACCTAATAAAATTATGGGTAATAATTGAGAGTGGTTTGATGAGGGAGATCAGAGGTTGCGGGGATAGCCCTCAATTAGTAGCTAAATGTCAGCAATTTTCAGTTATTATCGTGCTCAACGCCTAACGGCATCTAAGGTTAAAGCAGTCTCAATTAACATATTTTGCTGCTCTTTTGATATGTGCTCAACGCCTAACGGCATCTAAGGTTAAAGCAGGTTTTGGGTTTGTAATAACGAACGATAGAAAGCCTTCAAGTGCTCAACGCCTAACGGCATCTAAGGTTAAAGCAGCTTTCTTATAGGATTTTTACCATCTTCCCTTCAAGTGCTCAATGCCTAACGGCATCTAAGGTTAAAGCAGTCTTCTGGAGAGACTTCGATTGACTTTTACTCTAGTGTGCTCAACGCCTAACGGCATCTAAGGTTAAAGCAGGATGGTTTTTCTAAGTTTTCAAAAAAGGTTAGCAGTGCTCAACGCCTAACGGCATCTAAGGTTAAAGCAGAAGGTAATTGCGCAACCAAATATCCCAAGGATAAAGTGCTCAACGCCTAACGGCATCTAAGGTTAAAGCAGGGTAAGGAAAGGTTAAACCTTTCCTTCTTGTTTCTTTGTGCTCAACGCCTAACGGCATCTAAGGTTAAAGCAGACTTCGGCTAGCAAATATCTTTCGTTGCCTTTTTGTGCTCAACGCCTAACGGCATCTAAGGTTAAAGCAGCCAAGACCAGTAATAACTACTGCATGCTCGTGTATTTGCTCAACGCCTAACGGCATCTAAGGTTAAAGCAGGGTAAGAAAAGCGTCTAGCAAAATTAGACTGTCTACTGAGTGCTCAACGCCTAACGGCATCTAAGGTTAAAGCAGAGCGGTGGCTGAAACCCAGACCAGCAAACTGCCTATAATCAATTTTACAAGCACCTCCAAGCAAAAAGCAACCCTTAGCCAAAAATCTCTAAAAACCATCAACATCACAATCCCTCAAAAGCTTGTCATACTTACATTTGAGAAAAAAACAAGCACCTCCAGAGTCAAAAAAATCCTCCCAAACCAAACAGAATCAACATTTCAGACTCCAAGGCTCCCAAATCTAACGCCACAAGCAGAGATACTTGCAAAAAAAAGCTTCAAATAATTCGATGGCCCTCCAGTACTAAAACTCAACCCCCTGGACAATTATCATCCACAATACTGATACCAATTCTCAATCAGATCATCAGTTAGAAAAAACTTCTAGCTCTAGCACCTCTGTTTTATCCTCCTTTCCCCCCTTTTTATCCCCCATGGCCTACCTTGGAAAAGGGGGGAACTGGACACTGTTTCCACCCTGACAATCGGCCCTCTCTCTTGCCCAGTTTTTTTATAGGCAATTAAGCGGACATGATATGAGATGATAATTAATCTCCTGCAGAGGTAATGAGAGTCCAAGATTTCTCTGGTGGTGTTTCCAGGGTTTCCTCCATAATAGTATATCGCTGCCACCTTGTATTCTGGGAACCGACATGTGAAACCCAATAGGGTAATGTTAGCAACCCATGCTCATCGTTGATTAACCATTTTTGAAACTCTCCCTGATAGTCTTCTGGTAGGAGGTTGACAGAATTTACTAAGTCGCGACTTTCTCCCAAACATAAACCGCCAAAGCGATCGACTGTTTCTGGGTGAGCAAATGTTAAACTAATACGTTCGACTAATTTAGGTTCTGCTGTATCAGCACCCCCCTCAACCCAGACAACAAACTTAATGTCGGTTAGTAATTCTTGATAATCTGGTTTAGCATTATTTCTCTCAGTCAGTGTTTTGCTCTTAAATCGCCGAAATGTGCGGATGACAGTTGATTTTTCTGGAGTTGAGAGGAGAGCGATCGCTAACCGACAGCCACAATGTTGATAGCGATTTGTTTCTCCCACTAGAGACAACAGAAAACCATAAACTGTTGATGGTGGGGGTACGGCATAAGTTTCTGCATATTCCCTCGCCCGCGACTGTCGGAAACTGGCAATGGAAACTTCTACTTTTAATTTAATCATGTTGATGGAAGAAGAAAAATTGACTACTACCTGAACTGAGAATAAAGCTCCCAGTTGGGCTTGAGCAATATAGTTTGATCATGGCACCCCATCGCAACTACGAACAGATTTTTTGATCCCCAATTCAGGAGGCGTGATATTCGGATTGAGGAGGAGCGCCAATTCGTTAATAGCAGGAATTACGGAAAAGCGCTATATGTAGGAATAAAAACTATAGCACAATACTATATATAGAGTTGACAGCTAAAAAATGCGTAATTCCTGAATAGTTTTAGAGTTAATTTTTGGCGTTGATTATATTTCTAAGTCAGTGGTTATAGTCTGTGTAATATCCTCAACTGCAGCTTTAATTCCCGGAAATACATTTGCTCCTTCCTCCTTTAATTGTTCTGCCTCTTCCGAGTTAGCTATTTCACCAGCTATCCACAATTCATCGGGAGCAATATCTCCCACTTCTGCTTTGCGGGCTAAATCTGGAATTGATATTTCTCCATCATCATCTTCAATAAAGCAATAAAGGCAGCGAGGCGAAAAATCATTAGTCCAGCGTAATACTAAACTTTCGGGGGAAAAATCATAGAGAAACCGAGCATGATTTCCACCTACTTCTCCCAAGGCTATTAACCCATCTAATACTGCAATAATCCGATTTATTTCTATGAGTCTATGTGGCGTTACAGAAAATCCATATTGATAGCGAGTCGCATGAACTTCAGTACTATAGAGAGAAGTTTTACTTTTCTCCCCGCTAACAGAATTAAATGTTAAATCTCCAGCATAAGGAGTAGTAGAAACAGCACGAGTTATTTCTAATACTCCGCGCCGAGTTATATTAGTGCCTTTCGATTTTTGTTTAGTTTTTTTCTGTTCATTTGCTTCGACTTTTGCTCCTTCTGCCCGCATATAACCAAGCACATCATCATCTATGTAATTGGCTTCGTTAAATTCACTTTGCCAAACATGGTTATTTTTTTCATCATCCCATCGACGATTCACTTCATATCCGTTGCCTGAAGTTTGCCAATGATAACGTAATGCCCAACGAATCGCCTCCGCAGAAACAGTTGTATGTACTTCTCCTTTCCACATTAGTTTTTGCAGAGTAGTTAAGTTACCTTCGTTTTCTCCTCGGTTATTAGCTGCTGTGCCGTAGGATGTTAGAATATTGCCAAATAAATGATATGTCATTTTTTATTTCCTGATTAATTTGATGATAATTTCAATTCTTTTTCAAGGCTGTAGGTAGGGTGCAGCGCCAGCGTAACCCAACAAAAATCAAGATTGGGTGATGTTGGGTTACCCAGGCGGGAAGCAAGCTACATTCTTCAACCCTACCTACAGATGGCTAAGGTTGGCGCATATGAGAGCGATCGCCAAGTAATTTCAAGTTCAACTATCTACATCTAATTCTTCTTGCTCCTCTTTTTCTTTGCCCTTGTAACTTGCTAAGGCTAAAAGTGCTAAATCTCGTGCGACTTTCCAATCATTTTTGCCTCTGCCTGCTAATAAATCTAATAATTCTGACCAGTGGTTTTGAAGAGTTGGAATTTGACCAGCTCTTGACCAAAAATCAGTGATCAATGATCTAAATGTATCGGCATTTTTACACCTACCTATTCCTGTTTTAATTTTAATATTCTCTCGCTCAAAATTTGGTTCTTCTTTTCTTTTTTTAGCATCATTTGAAAGTTTACCATAATTTCGACTTATCGCTTCATGGCAAACTTGAATAAATAATTTTTCTGATTCTTGATCCCAATTTCCTTGTTTAATCATTTGATTTAATCCACTCCTTTCATAAATTAAAGTTTTGAAGAGTTCATTACTGGTGATTTTGCTAGAAAATCCATAATACCAAGGCTTTCCATGTGAGAAATTTTCGGCGATTAATTCCCTGGCAAAACTACAAATAATAGATGAGCTATTTTGATTATTAACAATAACTCGATCAGGCAAAGATTCACAAGCTATTCTATAGTTTTCGCAAATATTAGTATGGGCTTCTACTATTCTTAAATCTGTGCGGGTTTTTTGTTGGCTACTCCATGGCACTGTACCTAATGTTAATACTCGACATTTTTGAGCTTGAAATGTCTGGGAGGTTTGGGATGTTGTTGCTCCTAATAAAAACTTTAAGCCGGCATCTCCGACTCCAGAAGCATGAAATTCTCGATCACCTAAATTTCTTAAATTGTTGTT
Organism: Trichodesmium sp. jk18x7bins.61; assembly: GCA_022822685.1. GTDB lineage: Bacteria > Cyanobacteriota > Cyanobacteriia > Cyanobacteriales > Microcoleaceae > JAJEAQ01. Next base: position 2,901 of record JAJEAQ010000021.1, on the reverse strand, counting down.
TTGCCGTAACTGAGCAAATAGTTTTAAATCTCTGATTTATGGAATGACTAAGGCGTATTGCGATCGCTGTTCTCTGAGTTGAGATTTTAAGATAAAGTAACAACAAGCTACAGGGGCAAATAATAATATTAGTGCTAATTCTGGAGGCTCATAAAAACTGGTATTAGCAGCAAATGCCATATGACGCACCACTGCCCCTGGTTGCAGCCATCCAGCAACTTGAATCTGTTTAGTTTGTAATTTACCATTTTTATCGCAAAGTTTACTAGCAAAATCTTGATGTATATAGCTGGTTAGTGATTTATAATTGATGACTAATTCTGGTTGATTTCCATCTAGTGAAAATGATTTAGAATCGACTGCTTTTGATTTGTGGGTACTGTTATGTTGTAAGAATGTACCTAACATAGCTCGGTGAATAATTACCTGAGATTCGATTTTCATGGTTGAAGAATCTAAACCTCGGAAACAAATCAAACCATCTTTAATTTGAAAAGACTCCTGTAATAACTTCTTTAATACTTCAAAATCCTCGCCTTCCCAATTTAATCTGACTCGCCGAGATGTCAGTTGCCAATCTAAACCGTCTAGATCATCTTTGTGGCCTTTTTTGCCTTCCTTTTCCAGTTGATTTAATGTCATCCATAATCCACCTAACCCGGCGCAATGTAACCAGGTAAAACTAGGGTTACTTAAATCAAATTCTAACTCCATTTTTGTTCTGCCCCCATTTCTTGGCTGTAATGAACTATTTCTTTTGTTCCGGCTTGTGGTGCAATAGGATAAAATTTGATGGGGCGGTTTTTGTCTAACCATTCTTGAAAATATTTAGGAATCCGCACAGGTACAGACCATTTTTGTGCTTCATTCATAAATGATGTTTTGGGATTCTCTTGAGCAGCCTTTTTAATATCGGCGATATCTTGTTCTAAAAGTACAGTGATAGTATAACCACCTGCCCGCAGAAAATCGGGATAAGTACACCAATCATCTCTTAACCAATGAGAATATATTGGAGCAGATACATTTGAGTCTAACTCCGCCACAATTGCAGCTAAATCTTGTTGACTGCTCTCAACTTCAGCTAATTGTTTGACTAATTTTTTACCTGTTGCCATATCTGCGGCGGAATAAGGTCTTTTTTCATCATCCCAAGGATAAATTAAGCAGGGGCAAATTTGACCAGAAACTAATCGAACTGCTCCAGATTCATCAATCATAACTTTACGGTTTAATCTCCCCAATCTTTGGATTAATGCTGGAGCCGGAGCCATTGCCGATATTAATAAATCTGCACTTAAATCTAAAGACATTTCACAGACTTGAGTAGTAATCGCCAAAACTGGTTGCTCACTTTGAAAAGCTGCGATGACTTGTTGATGTTTTTGCAGTCTGTCTTGATAACGAAAACGGCTGTGATAAATTAGCAGTTTTGCCGAATTTTGCTGAATCTGATTTTTAGCTTCTCGATACAGATTTATACAACTTGAGACAGAATTAGTCACCCACAAGATTTTTTGTTGATTTGCCAATGCGGTTAAAACTGGTTTCCAAGCATCAGCAGTTTGATTAATTTCCTGAAGTTGATAACGAGGAATGATTTCTAAATTTTTCGGTCCGGGAATAATCTTGAGTTCCTCTCCTAATTCAGTCATAACCTGTTGAATTGCCTCTATTTGCCCTGGTTTAAAACTGGCACTCATTAATAAAATAGATGCACCAGAAAAAGTTTTGAGAAAAACCAGTAAGGCTCCAAATAATTTATCATCATAAGCATGAACTTCATCAAAGACAAAAACAGCTTGACTAATCGCAAACCAGGCATATAATGGTCGGCGATTATTTTGGATTAACCCCAAAACTGTATCAACCGTACAGATAATTAATTTGGCTTGCCAAGCAGTAAAAGCCACTAACCTAGCATCTATTCCTTCCGACTCATCTTGTTTATCTTCCCCAGAAAAGAGGATTTCTTCTATGTCTATTTGGGCACGAGAGTGCATTAAAGCTGATTCAATTTTAGTTTCCACTGCATAATCTAAGAATCCTTGGGAAGCTGTACCCGTTGTGGGGTAGCAAAAGAATAATTTATGACCAACTGCATGATTTTTGCCCCAAGCATAAGCGGCGATGCTTTTGCCCGTGCCACATCCAGCCTTGACTAATGTGACGCGGTGTTTTGTTTGGGCGATTTATTGTTGGAATGGGCGTAAAGTTTTGCCTTGGAGGCGTTGGTTTAAGAGAGTTTCTATTTCTGTTTCTGAGAGAACTAATGTCAAAATTTGCTCTAGCCAATCTTGGAGATGATAGCCAACCCTGGGAATAGCTGAACCTGCTAAGTCGGCGACAAATACAGTAGCTTTGATAGCTGCAATAATTTTTCGTTGTTCCCCATCGACTTGAGTTTGGTATGCGACAAATTCTTGGCGTAAGTTTTGCAGTTTTGTCTCTAGTTCCCCTCTTGACCAAATTTCTTGGGGAACTTCTGGGAGAGTGGTAGGTAAGCCGATGATTTTTCCCATTTTTAAGACTGCTTGAAAGTCGCGATGTTTGGTGTATATTTTGAGTTGGCTACCTCTACCGTTGGGAATTTATGCAAATTCGCTGGTCATTTTTAAGTGATGCCCCATTGCTGCCCAAACAGCTACTATTAAGTTACTATCTGGGCATTTTTCTAGCCATGTTCTGAAGCTAGGAATTTCTAGGGCTAAGTTAGAGTCGACGCCCGATATTATTCGGGGCGCCTCTCCTTCAGAACCAGACGTGAGACTTTCGCCTCATCACGGCTCCTAGTTAGTCTGAGTTCTCACTCTGCTCATGTGTTCATAATGATGACAGTGGCTGTGGAGTGCCTCAAGGTTCCCCGGCTTCCAATTGTTATGGTTGCCATCCTTATGGTGT
>JAJEAQ010000138.1 GCA_022822685.1 Trichodesmium sp. jk18x7bins.61 | reverse complement strand
ATTGGAAAAGGGGGAAATTATTGGATGCTGCACTTTTTGTTTAATGGGGGGCATCAAAGGATGATTTGCTTTACTCCCCCCTTTCAAAGGGAGGTTGGGGGGATCAAACAAAGTTTGTCGGGTATCGAAGTTGGTTATAACTAATTATCCAAACATGGTATAAGGGACTTCCAAATCAAAAAAACATCCCAAATTTTCTGGTTCGAGTATCTCCGCTCCCCCTATATTTCAGGAGTCTGCACCCTCCCCGCTCCACAATTAGGATAAGTTATGTCTGAAAAATCCCTAAGTCTATGCTACAGCAGCAGTTTGTTTCAGCAAAGGAAAGCTGAGATTTTCCCGTTGCTCTAGGTAAAGTTGACCAACTCGTCTGGCTAAATTGCGGATTCTGCCAATGTAACGAGTGCGTTCAGTCACAGAGATTACCCCTCTGGCATCAAGTAAATTAAAACTGTGAGAACATTTGAGAACATAGTCAACACTCGGTAAAACTAATTCTTTTTTGAGCAGTTGTTCAGCTTCTTTTTCATAAAGACCAAATATAGTAAACAAAAACTCAGGATTAGATGCCTCAAAGTTATAGGTACATTGTTCAATTTCCCCCTGCAGGTAAACATCTCCATAAGTCACATTATCAGTCCAAGCTATTTTCGTGATAGCATCAACTTCTTGGAGATACATAGCCAGGCGTTCTAAACCATAAGTAATTTCAATACAAACTGGCCGGCAATCTATACTACCACACTGTTGAAAGTAGGTAAATTGAGTGATTTCCATGCCATCAAGCCATACTTCCCAACCAACCCCCCAAGCTCCCAGAGTCGGAGATTCCCAGTTATCTTCCACAAAACGAATATCATGGTCTTCTGGACGAATGCCCAAAGCTCTCAGGGAGTCAAGATACACATCCTGAATATTATTTGGAGAAGGTTTAATCAGAACTTGATACTGATAGTAGCGTTGGAAACGATTAGGATTTTCTCCGTAACGCCCATCAGTAGGGCGACGACAGGGTTCAACATAAGCAACTGACCAAGGTTCAGGACCGATCGCCCGCAGGAAAGTGTGGGGATTCATTGTGCCTGCCCCCTTTTCTGTATCATAAGGTTGAGCGATTAGACAGCCGCGATCGCTCCAGAATTGATTTAAAGTGGCTATGACTGATTGGAAGTTCACTAACTTTAATTTTACTCTTCTTGTTTATTATGAATAAATATAGGGAATTTACAGAGAACAGGAGCTATTTGCTCACTCACGCTGATGCGAAAGTTCTCTTTAATCTTTCTGATTTATCACTGACATAACACAAAACAATTACCTTGTCAATAATTAAACAGATAAGAGATTGTTTGTCAAACTCAGATTAAATTCTGGCGTAGGATGGGTGAGGGGTCAATATTTCCTCATATAAGACCTCGTCTGTCCCGACGGGGTTTAAATTCTAGTTGTCCGCCGCCGGCCATCAGAATTAAACACTCTAGCTATCTTAATATTTAGTTTATAAACAGTCTCCAAAAGGGATTATTTTTTGCTTTTTGGTGTGATAATTTAATTACATCAAAGACAGAGGAAAAGCAGCTTTCCTCAGTTATACTATGTGGAGAGAAATTAGTTATAAAAAAAAATTGTTTGTAGTTGGGATGCAAGTGCCAAAGATATATCTCTAGGTGCGACTATTTAACTATGAGGTTAATTATAAGTATTTATAATTTTACCTTTTCGCGATCGCCACCGAAACAAACCAAAGGTTTAATTAAAAATCAAAATAGGAAATTAATCATGATTAAATCCTCAGTTATTTTGAAACCATCAACAGAATACACTTTAGAAGATTGGATGCAAAATCCTCCAGATCAACAAGAGTGGGTGGATGGGCAATTATTGGAGAAAAATGGTATGACTCTCAAACACAGTCGGATTCAAGGAAATCTTTACTTTTACTGGAGAAGTTACAAACACTCTAGTGCGCAAGGTGGAAAAGTTTATACTGAGGTACCTTGTCGCACAAATAAGCAAGGCCGCTACCCTGATGTTGCTTATCTAACTCCAGAATTAGAGACGCAATTTGGCAATGAAAAAGTCTTACCTCAAAGTTTTCCTTTAAGTGCTGAAATTATTTCTCCCACTGATTTAGCTGAAGATGTGATTACTAAAGCCCAAGAATATTTAGAGTCTGGAGGTGAAGAAGTTTGGTTAGTATTTCCTGAGAATAAGTGGGTGATAGTTGTGACTCAAGAATCCAGACTGATTTTTATTTCTGGGCAAGTTGTTAATACTCAAAAAGTTTTACATGGTTTTAGCATCGCGGTAGATGAATTATTAAGTTAATGATTATTGATTAACTGATTTACTTTTTCCTTGATACGCCATAATTATTACAGGAAGTTTGAAGATTTTCCTCGCCAATTGAGATATACCAAATTTTAGCTTTAAAGACTGTGGTAATTCTGGCAAATCAACAGTAACAAAACCTAGATTAGTGTAAAAAGATTCTAAATTTTTCCCCAAGCATTCCAAATATAAAGGTTTAGTTGCCTGTTGAATCAGATGTTTTGTAAGTATTATTCCTAAACCTTGTTTTTGCCTAGCTTTTACCACTACTAAACTACCTAACTCTTGTGCATCTTTAAAATTACGCAATTGCCCACAAGCTACTAAATTTCCCTCACATTCAATTAACCAAAATTGTTGCCAGTTTAATTGAGTAGGATCAAGTTTAGCAGCGAAAACTAATTTCCGAATCGACCAAATATCTTTATTTGATGCAGGTCTGAGAGTACAGGAACTTGGTAATAATATTTCTTTCATTTTAACCCCACCAAAATATTATATATCAGCATTATTATCAAGGAATAAGTAATGACTCATACCGTTTCTCTTGAATAGTGCAACGAACTACATCTTTTCCCCCATCAAACAAAAAGCGCAGCATCCTCTAGTTCCCTTCTTGACAAGGGGGGCTAGGGGGAATAAATTAGATGAAACTTTATAGGAAATTGGCATAAAGTTATAAATCTTATAATTGAGACAAACGCTTCAAAACATAGAAACCATGGTTTAGTAGTGGGGTGGGCAAATATTGATT
>JAJEAQ010000361.1 GCA_022822685.1 Trichodesmium sp. jk18x7bins.61 | reverse complement strand
CTGCGTTGTAAAAATACTCATATTACAGTGGTATCAACAGAAGGAATGATTGCTAGAGAATTACGAAATGTTACAGACCAATATGTAGACTTAAATGATATTCGCGATCAAATAGAAAAAGTAGAATATTAACTAAAGTAGGAAGAAGCAGGAAGGAATAATACTTGATATGAATTCGGTTATAGGGCCTCTCGGAAGTCAAAAGTTAACTCTCTACGGTTGAGGCAATAGTCTTGAGGCAAGAGGCAAAACAGGATTTACGCAAAGACGCTATACATAGCGCATCACAAATTGGGTGATCGCTTTTTATGTCCCGCAAGGAAACGCCAAGCATTCCGCAGGAAAGCTTTCCTGCGGAATGCCAACGCCAACGCCAACCCCAACGCTTTTCATGTGGCGAGGTGCCGAAATGCCCAACAATGTTTGCCATACCTCTATCCTTAAAAACTGTTATTTTTTGACAAGTTAGTAACTAAAAAATTAAATAACTGTCATTTGAATTGTAGGATATTTTAATTCATATATTAGATATTTTGAAAATAATTGATGCTTGATTTGATAAATAGTTTGACCCAGAATCTTTGCTAACTTCTTTAAATGATTCCACACCAGCATGGCACAAGCAATATGATTTTTTTTTAATTTTTGCTGCACGACATTGACAATATTCAATTCCAGTTAACTGCTTTAATTCTCTGTAAAATTCTCCAATCTTCCATCTGGTTTTGGTTTCAAATTCAAGAGCCTCTTTCAGAGTCGCTTCCCTATCATCATTACTGGATTGACTCTGGTCATTAGTAGCAATATATTCTGTGCTGTTGGCAGAAACAGTAACCCATGTGGAACTTGACTTTTTTATCCCTAGTAAAATCTCGAATTTTAATAAGTTTTCCCGACACTAATTCTTGTTCATTCCACATTAAATCTTCAATACTCATAGCAAATCCCGGTGATTATAGAGTACTTGAGCCATCCAGAAATCCTATGCACAGAAAAAACTTCGACTTTTTTGAATACCTTCTTACTAAGGGGGATTTGGTATCAGTAGCTTATGGAAAAATGGACCTGGTAAATCACAACATTCGAGGTTTAAATATAGTTTAAGTTCTGTTTAAATGATGATTCAGTAATTCCAGGGTAGATATTTCTAATAGCTCCAGTTTATGATTCATGTAATCACAAAAAAAATCAAGAATACCTTATGCAACAATTAATAGTGCAACAACCAATAGGTGAATATAAACTATACACATTAGCATACAAAGTAATGGACTATATTGCTAGTTCACCTGATTTAATGAATGAGTTATCATTTTGGGATTACCACAATTTTACTAGAGCAGAAGTACCCGCAGAATGGATCAAAGATATGTTAGACGTACTACATATCAAAAAAGATGAAGTTAGAGTACAAATAGCATGTGCTAAGGGAATGCATCAACTACATTATCATATAGCCTCTCATGCAGTTGATGTGATCATGGGAGATCGTTGTGGAGTTAGTAATCCTACTGAAGGATCTTATGTAATAGTAGGAGATAACATAATCAAACCAGTACAAGGACAAACTGTTTATTTTCCACACAAAGTTCCTCATACTTTCTGTGATATTCAAGGAGTAATATGGTTTGTCAACATACAAAACCCACCACTAGAAAAACCAAATGGTTCTGATGATTACTATTGGTATGAAGAATAGTTTCCCACTCAATTTCAAACCCATTGTAAACATTTGTTTTGTTACCACCCTCGGTTACTAACTGGAGTTTAGAGCAGTGAAAACGCATCTGATTTGGAAGTAATATCATGTCTGCAAGTCCCGTTTGAGCCTGTCGCCGACATGAAAGTGTAAAATCAGGGTGATTGCCTCCAGCATATCCCTCTTTTTTTTGTCCACCTCCATTATACACAAATGATGCTACCGGACATGAGATAATTCAGGACAAATTCATGTATAAAAGTAGTAGAAGGGTTGGCTAACAAAAATTAAGTATGAGGAAAAATGATGACAACTAACCAAGACCGAATTATTATTTTTGACACGACTCTCCGAGATGGAGAACAATCCCCTGGTGCAGCTATCAATATAGATGAAAAGTTAACCATAGCTCGACAACTATCTCGCCTAGGGGTAGATGTGATTGAAGCAGGTTTCCCCTACGCTAGCCCAGGAGATTTTGAAGCAGTACAAAAAATTGCCGAGACAGTGGGTAGAGAAGGAGGGCAAACTATCTGCGGTCTGGCAAGAACAACCAGTGCAGATATCGAAGCAGCAGCTAAGGCACTAAAACCAGCAGTCAAAGCTCGTATTCATACCTTTATCGCTACCTCCGATATTCACTTAGCCTACAAACTCAAGAAAAGCAGAGAAGAAGTATTGGCGATCACCTCGGAAATGGTAGCCTATGCCAAAAGCTTTGTAGACGACGTAGAATTTTCTCCTGAAGATGCGGCTCGCTCTGATCCTGAATTTCTCTATCAAGTTTTGGAGCGAGCGATCGCTGCTGGAGCTGCCACAGTCAATATCCCTGATACTGTAGGTTATACCACTCCTAGTGAATTTGGCGCACTGATCCGAGGTATCAAAGAAAACGTTTCTAATATTGACCAAGCTATTATTTCTGTTCATGGTCACAATGACTTGGGTTTAGCAGTTGCCAACTTCCTAGAAGCTATCAAAAATGGTGCTCGTCAACTTGAATGTACTATCAATGGTATTGGCGAACGAGCTGGTAATGCTGCTCTGGAAGAGTTAGTCATGGCATTGCACGTTCGGCGACAATATTTTAACCCTTTTCTTGGCCGCCCTCCAGAGTCAGAAGCACCACTCACTAATATTGATACTCGTCATATTTATAAAACATCCCGTCTAGTTTCTAAAATGACAGGAATGTTGGTACAACCAAACAAAGCGATTGTTGGAGCTAACGCCTTTGCCCATGAGTCAGGTATTCACCAAGATGGGGTGATCAAGAATAAGCTGACTTATGAAATTATGGATGCTCAGTTGATTGGGTTGACAGATCACCAAATTGTTTTGGGCAAACTATCTGGTCGTCATGCTTTCCAAACTCGCCTTAAAGAGCTTGGATTTGAACTTTCAGATGAAGAAATTAATAAAGCATTTCTCAAGTTTAAAGACTTGGCAGACAAAAAGAAAGAAATCACCAATTGGGATTTAGAATCTATTGTTAATAGTGAAATTCAACAACCACCTGAATTATTCCGTTTGGAGTTGGTGCAGGTTTCCTGTGGAGATCGTTCTCGCCCCACTGCTACAGTTACGATCAGAACTCTTAGTGGAGAGGAATTAACTGATGCTGCTATTGGCACAGGGCCTGTAGATGCTATTTACAAGGCAATTAATCGAGTGGTGAATGTGCCTAAGGATCTAATTGAATTCTCTGTACAGTCAGTAACTGCTGGTATTGATGCTATTGGGGAAGTAACTATTCGCTTGCGCCATGAAGGGCGAGTTTATTCTGGTCATGCTGCCAATACTGATATTATTGTGGCATCAGCTCAGGCTTATGTTAATGCTTTAAATCTGCTTTATACTGCTTTGCAAAGTGATACACAGAGAATACATCCACAAAAGATCGATCTGGCTGAGGAAATAGTAGCAAATTAAACATCAAGAAGGTAGAAGGCTTTTATTTTGCCATAAGATGTTAGCCATCAATCCTCTTGAAACAGTTATTAGTTAACATTTATCAGTTATCAGGCGTATGGTGGGGGATTTAAGTTGCTCAAAACAAATACCTATCCTCTACTTAACTAATAACTGATGACTGATAAATTGCGAGTCACAAGTGTGGTAGGTTTTGGATGGGGATGTTAGTTCCTGGCGAGAGTATTATTATTAATTGTCTAAAACAAGTTTGATTTAATCTGATTTCCTTCTTACTTCCTAAAAAATATGCAAGACGAAATACTAGCTAAAGAACGAACATTTCATGATATCTGGGCATCAACTCTTGACATTGAGGGTATTAGAGTAGTTGATTATTTTGAAAGTTGTACTGCACCAGAAAACAGATTTCTTCTGGCACAAATGGGAAACTTGACAGATAAATATCTATTAGATTTAGGTTGTGGTGCTGGTGAAAATAGTGTTTATTTTGCTAAAAAAGGAGCACAGTGTGTCGCAACGGATTATTCTCCAGGAATGGTAGAAATTGCTGTGAAGTTGGCAGAAAAAAATGGTGTAAAGGTTGAAGGTAAAGTTATGAATGCCATGGCATTAGAATTTCCTGATAATAGTTTTGATTTTGTCTATGCTTCTAACTTACTTCACCACTTGCCAAATCCAAAGTTAGCTATTAGGGAAATGCACCGCATTCTCAAGCCTGGTGGCAAAGCCTGTTTTTGGGATCCGTTGAAACATAATCCTGTGATTAATGTTTATCGGCGGATTGCTACAAAAGTGAGAACTGAGGATGAAGCGCCTCTGGATATCAATATTGTTAATTTTATCAAATCTCTCTATTCAGAAACAGAGTATGATACATTTTGGTTAGCAACTCTGTGGATTTTTCTCAAGTTTTATTTAATTGAAAAAGTTAACCCCAATCAAGAACGTTATTGGAAGAAGATTATTATTGAACATCAAAGATTAGAACCAATGTACCGCAGATTAGAAAATTTGGATGGGGTATTAAAGAAGTTTCCTTTGCTCAAAAAATTCGCTTGGAATTTAGCTGTAGTAGCAACTAAGTAAAAGAAGCCATTTTTTTGATGATTTGCCTGATGGGAAGGGTATAGTTGTGGCCATCAGTAGATGTACAAAAAAATGGCTGAAAAAAATGGCTAAAGTTGAGTATTGTTAAGGATTTGAGCTTTCTGTATGGTCAGACGCGATCGTCGCGATTATGAGATTGCTTGATAATTCAATCTATATCATATCTCAAATCAGCTCACACCCTCCGCCAAACCTAATAATTTTCTGGTCTTCAATTAGTGGCAGGTTTGAATCTCCCCCTAATTGGTTCTGACTTCTTCTTCAATTTACGAAGTTTTTTGTTAGAGTCGACGCCCGATGTTATTCGGGGCGCCTCTCCTTCAGAACCGGACGTGAGACTTTCATCTCATCCGGCTCCTAGTTAGTCTTAGTTCTCACTCTGCTCATGTGTTCATAATGATGACAGTGGCTGTGGAGTG
>JAJEAQ010000823.1 GCA_022822685.1 Trichodesmium sp. jk18x7bins.61 | reverse complement strand
GATCAGGGATGATTTGGCTATTCGACGAATTACGCAGTTTTAGCTAAAGCTACATGAATAATTAATAGTTTAGTTACTGATTATTTTTCTATTTCTCCTTCGACTACTGATTAATTCTTTTTAGTTTTGGTTATTAGGCTGCTTTCGATCTTTTTCGTTGCCGAATGAGATGTGATGTACTGTTCTTTGATGGGTGACTCTATGTTGAGCCACCTCGCCGACGCGGCAGCTACAGGGTAGGGGGTAGAAATCCCAGAGAGGCTTGGTGTCTCGGTTCAGTTGACCTGTTCAGGTCGCGCAAAGATGGTTATACCTCCAGCTATTAGCTTTGGCTGTACCCTGGCACTAATCTACTACAGTACTCATCACTCCTGCTTACCTCATCTAAAATTTTTATTTGATCTGGTGACTGTGCAGGGGTTTAGATTCATAAACTATCTCACTGTATAAATCCTGGAGTTTCTACTCGACTATCGTGACAGAAAGATTTTGCTTACTTCTGCTGCTCCATTTGCTTCATTCCACCTGTAATCCTTAGCAGAAAGCTAGGGTTAAAAGCAACCATGTTTGAATGCACTAATTGTGCATCAAAGATTATAGATGGAGTAAGATGGAGTAACAAGTGCCTGGCTTATCGTGGCGTACAAGTGCGAGTCATCAGGAATGCCTGGTTAATTAACCCCAGAAAAATACAATAACAAAAAAATTGATGATTGCTGTGTAAAAAAGGGTTATGTCTCCTTGTTAGTGTATCACATTTATTACCAAGAAAAAGGTGCTTTTATTGGGAGTTTGTCTATCAAAAAGAAATCATTAAACCTCAATTAAATCAAAATAATATATTAAGAATCAATCCTGGTTTAAAAAATTAGTTGACTTGTGTATCTAACGTCGGCACTAGCTTGATTGTGGATGCTAAGTAGGTAAAATAAATGAATCCTTGGTATGGCAAACTGGTATCAACTATCAAGGAAAATAAAGCTTAAGGATTTTAATCAATATAGAGTAGCAGCAATCACAGAAAAACGAAATCGCCAAATGCCTGAAGGTGTGAATATGGCAACACAAATATTTATGAATTATTTTAATAAGTTGCTAAAAAAATCTAACTTAGGGTGGTGATTTTATAAAAATCTGCTCTCAAAGATTGAACTGAAAATTAACGATGATCTGATTCACGAAAATATTAAATATGTATAAAATTATAGATCAAAAAGGTGAGAATATTTTTTTTTGGATAGACATAAATGTAATGTGAATGCAGGATAGCACTTTTCAAAAGGAAGAAAGCTATGAATAAAGATAGAAATTATTAAGTTTTTGAATCTGTGTAACATTAAATGAGAAAAAATAGCCAAGAGGAGCTAATAAAACTTGAAAATTGCAGAAAAAAAAATACGCAGGAAAAAATATATACAGAAAATACAAAAATCTGGCAAGTGATATATAATAGGAAACTACTACTAGCCAGCTAAAATTGCTTTATGTTTGAAGCCCTTGCAGACCACTTAGAAGTTGCTTGGAAAAAACTAAGGGGTCAAGACAAAATCACAGACTCCAATATCCAGGAAGCCCTGCGAGAAGTGCGCCGAGCCTTATTAGAGGCAGATGTTAACTTACAAGTTGTCAAAGATTTTATTGCCGAGGTCAGCACTAAGGCAAAAGGGGCAAATGTACTAGCAGAAGTAAGGCCAGACCAACAGTTTATTAAAATAGTCCATGATGAGCTAGTCCTGGTCATGGGAGAAACTAATGCTCCCTTAGCAAAAGCTGACCAACCGCCAACTATTGTCCTAATGGCAGGTTTACAAGGAACTGGTAAAACTACGGCAGCAGCTAAGTTGGCCTTACACCTCCGGCAGCAGAACCTTAGTGCCTTGCTAGTAGCTACCGATATTTATCGACCTGCAGCTATTGAGCAGTTAGAGACTCTAGGTAAACAGATAGATGTACCTGTATTTCAATTAGGTACAGATATAGATCCTGTAGAAATTGCTAAGAGAGGGGTAGAGCAGGCCAAGGCAGAGGAGATAGATACAGTTATAATAGATACAGCGGGTAGGCTACAAATTGACCAAGAGATGATGGCAGAACTTGTCAGAGTTAAAGCAGCAGTTAAGCCCCAGGAAACCTTGCTAGTAGTAGATGCAATGACTGGTCAAGAAGCGGCACCATTGACCCGTACATTTAACGATCAAATTGGGATAACAGGGGCAATCCTCACCAAAATGGATGGGGATACCAGGGGTGGGGCAGCTTTATCAGTACGTCAGATTTCAGGTCAGCCAATAAAATTTGTAGGGGTGGGGGAAAAAGTAGAAGCTCTACAACCTTTTTATCCAGAAAGGTTAGCCTCTCGAATTCTGGGGATGGGAGATGTGCTTACCCTGGTAGAAAAGGCTCAGGAAGAGTTTGACATAGCTGATGCAGAAAAAATGCAGGAGAAAATTCTCTCAGCTAAGTTTGACTTTACTGATTTTCTGAAGCAAACGCGACTCATGAAGAATATGGGTTCTCTGGGAGGAATTATGAAATTAATTCCTGGAATGAATAAGTTGAGTGAGGAGCAGTTGCAACAGGGAGAGAGTCAGCTGAAACGGTGTGAGTCTATGATTAATTCTATGACACCTCAAGAGCGCCAAAACCCAGAACTTTTAGCAAAGACTCCTTCCCGACGAAGACGTATTGCTCGTGGTTCAGGTTATGCTGAGAAAGATGTTAGTAAATTGGTGAGTGATTTCCAAAGAATGCGATCGCTGATGCAGCAAATGGGCAAAGGTGGGATACCTGGTATGGGAATGCCAGGAATGCCTGGTATGGGAATGCCCGGAATGACTACAGGCAAAATGCCTCCTGGTTGGCGAAACCAGGGAGGAGGCAAGAAGAAAAAGAAGCAGAAAAAAAAGAAGGGCTTTGGCCAACTTTAAGAGTCCACAATAGCTAGTAGAAGAGTATAGAGCAAAGGAATCATGCTTAATGCTTCATAAATTCAACTCTGAAATAATAACTTATAATTCCAAACAGGAGTACAATCATAATCGATGATCAAACTGCGATTAAAACGATATGGAAAAAAGCGAGAGACTAGCTACAGAATAGTAGCGATGAACAGTAGCTCTCGCCGTGATGGCCGTCCACTAGAAGAACTCGGCTTTTACAATCCGAGAACAGATGAAACTAGACTAGATATACCAGCAATTACTAGACGCCTTGAACAAGGTGCCCAACCAACTGACACAGTGCGTGACATATTGAGAAAAGCCAATGTCCTTGAATCATCCAGAATCGGAGTTAACACCCAAGCAAGTTTATCAGTTTCCCATGCAGAATCGACCGAAGACGCTGCCAATACCGAAGCCAGTAAAGCAACTGCCAATACCGAAGCCAGTAAAGCAAGTGACAGTGAGTCAACTGAAACAGCAACAATTACCGAATCTGAGGAATAAGACTCAATCAGGTAATCCAGATTATGCTGAAATAGTTAGATTTTTAATTGAGCCATTTTTAGAGTCACCAGAATCTTTGCGAGTGGACTGTGAAGTGAACTCTAGACAAGCAAAAGCTTGGGTTCGTCTGGCTTTTGATGAACCAGAAAAAGGTAGAGTGTATGGGAGGGGAGGACGTAATATCCAAGCGGTTCGTACTGTGTTAGCAGCATTAGCCCAGACAGCAGGTCAATCTGTGCATCTGGAAATATACGCAGAGCAGGAAGATACACTGCGTTCTTCTCCTTCTTACTATCGTAGTAGTCGAGAAGATGGAGAAGACAATAGAAGGACGATACCAAGTACTCGCCTATCCTATAACAGACAAAGATTATCTCGTACTCGTGGTACAACTCCAAGTCCAATTAGATACAAAAGAAATGGGTATGAACAGAATCCCCCTAGAACTCCCTACCTATAGGGCGGTGGGGTAAGAAGGAGTGAGGGTTAATGTGAGACACGAATGCAAGGTACGGTAAAAGCTGATCGCTGGAGACACGACCTTTTTTTACACAGCTATCATCAAATCTTTGTGTTGGTTGTATTGGTTGGGTGAAGGAAGCATGCATTTCTTATGACTCCCGCTTGTGCGCCAACTCAAGCCAAGTAGACGAATCTCCATCTATAATCTTTGATTGAGATGGAGTGGGTTTAAATGAGATAAATGTGATCACTATTCTAAGTACAGATTAGTTGAATCCGGGAGAAACTCCACACTGAAATTTTCAGTGTGGGATTAATCTCGGCATTTAATCTACAATTATAACCATACAGAAAAAGCCCTTAATGCTCACTCTAAAATTAAAAATTTACTCATGTAAAGTGGGGCATGACGCTACCTCATAATAAAATGTTGTAATGGGAATAACCCCACTAAGGAAGTTATGACGGTCTCAAGGAGACAACAGTAGCCTACACTAACCCTATCGCTTTTAGGGCGTTGGTAAATTCAAAGATGAATCAGCTAGGAACAGGTACATCTCCCAACTTGAGATAATGAATTAAAAGTCTTATGGAATAATGCTTCAGCATCTCAACAGATTTGGAGTAGCACAATGTTTGACGGTGGAGTCGAGC
>JAJEAQ010000588.1 GCA_022822685.1 Trichodesmium sp. jk18x7bins.61 | reverse complement strand
TTTTTTCCAGTCAATCTGGTTCCATTCCTATTGTTCTTCGATTCTGTTTGTCGTTTTTGAGAGCTCAACTTTTGTTTCTGTTAGGTTTCTTTTGCCTGAGCGTCTTTCCCATGAGTGAGAGGAGAAGTCGGCTTTGACTTTCATGGGGGGACAAATTTTGTATCCCTATCTGTTCTATTACGGAACGGCGTTGAGCAGGGAGGCTCCCTGCTCAAACGCTTTTTCTCCCATCCTTGGCCCGACAGAGTGTTCTGTCTTTGTTACTTCTGACTTACTTTCGCCACCCCCCCGTAGAAAAGGTTGTCTCCCTTAAGATTCTTTTGGGTTTACCCTGTTGTATCGTCTGAAGTTTTTAAAATGATTGAGCCACCCCCCCGTAGAAAAGGGTGGTTGTCTATACTGGCTCAGGGGTTTTGTTTTCACATATAATAGATGAAGGAAAAACATCTGTATCGACCTTCTTACCTTTTTGGTTACAGCCTGTCAGGGATAATTTAGCTGTTCTCTATATGACGCAGTTTAATCAGCAACGCGCGACTTCATTCACCTTTCCATCTCTTTCCCTCTCGCTCCTTTCCACCTAATCCCTGGTGGGTGAGCCTACTTCCGGGACTTGCATTCGGAGTGTTTCATTACTTACTTGAGCCAGTCGCCGACATGAACAGGAGTAACGGAATAAGAGAGTCTTTTCCGTGAGGGTTAGGGGTGATAATCCCTAAAGGACTTGATGTCCCGTTTCAAATGACCATTTGCCTCCAAGAGTCGGAGCTTTCATGTAGCTTTAGCTAAAACGCTGAGCCACCTCGCCACATGTTCAGGTCGCGCGACAGGCTCAACAGGTCGCGCATAATAGTTGATGTTACTCTCCTGATGGCTAAACTACTTAGTTTTGACTATTGGTTTAGCGGTCGCAATATGAAACATTAAATCGTATCTTTAGCTTAAAACTAGCAAAAAATACAGTCAAAATAAATTCTCAGAAAACTAGCGAACCAGTTACAAATTCTTCTCTGAGCATTCTTTTAGCAGAAGATAGTCCAGTTAATCAAAAAACTAGGTTTATTAATGCTGAAAACTTTGGGTTATAGCGCTGATGTAGCAAATAAGGGCTTAGAAATGATTTCTGCACTACAAGCTCAATGCTATGATATTATTTTGATGGATGCACAAATGCCAGAAATGGATGGACTCGAAACAGCCAGTTGGATTCGTAAAAATTTTCCTGAAAGTCAAAAACCTTATATGATTGCTATGACAGCAAATGCTCTTGATGGCGATCGCAAAATTTGTCTTGATGCAGGAATGGATGACTATGTTGCTAAACCTATAAAAATTGAGAAATTAAAATTAGTATTACAGCATTTTAGAGAAAGGCACAAGGGGAAATAGAACCTATCCCACTATTGTTCAAACCCTTATATTAAGCCAATGAAAAAACAATGAAATCCCCAAAGGGCGTATTAGTGGGATAGACTCAGTATGGGGATTGATACTCCAAGCTATTTTAAACCTTCTGTAGATGGTGGAGTTTCCCTGTACTAGATATTGGAAAAAATATTACCCTTTATATACCTCACGGTATACAACTTTTTCCCGTGTTAGAATTACGAGTGTATCGGGCCAAAACTATGGCGGGCGATACAGTGGAAACAAATCATAGACAATTCACTTAAAATCGTTTTTTGCCCCTAAGTTCTGCAATAATATCTAGAATCTAAGATGAGTGGTACTATCACCCCTTCCAAACCTAATATAAGTCAATTGTCTGACTCGAAAGCGACTCCCTTAACATCTGGATCTGTAGTTGGAGATTTCTTTCAAGAAACTCTAGCATTAACTCGTCGGCTATTCATCCAACTTAAACGACGCCCTTCTACATTAATAGCTGGAATTATTCAACCCCTGATGTGGTTAACTCTCTTTGGGGCATTATTCCAAAATGTACCTCAAGGCTTATTTGGTGAAAGTCAAAACTACGGACAATTTCTTGGCGCAGGCATTATCGTTTTTACTGCTTTTGCTGGTGCCCTTAATGCTGGTTTACCAGTTATGTTTGACCGGGAATTTGGCTTTCTCAATCGCCTATTGGTTGCACCATTGGCATCCCGCTTTTCTATTGTATTGGCTTCTGCTACTTTTATTGTCACCCTAAGTTTGATTCAGGCGGCAGTCATCATAGGTGCTGGAGCATTTTGGGGTGCAGGATTACCTGGTACATTAGGATTAGGGATGATTACTCTGATTGTTCTAATGTTGGTTTTGGGTGTAACTGGCTTAAGTTTGGGTTTGGCTTTTGCTTTACCTGGTCACATTGAACTTTTGGCTGTGATTTTTGTAACTAATTTACCTTTGTTATTTGCTAGCACTGCTCTGGCTCCTTTATCTTTTATGCCTAATTGGCTAAAGGTAGTGGCTAGCTTGAATCCTTTGAGTTATGCGATCGAAGCAATTCGCTATTTGTATCTGCATAATGATTGGTCTCTGGGTAGTGTAGTTATGGAAGCGCCTTTTGGTGATATTTCGTTTGGGGTAGCATTGCTGGTGTTATTAGTATTTGATTTTGTGACTTTA
The DNA here is from genome assembly GCA_022822685.1 of Trichodesmium sp. jk18x7bins.61. Taxonomy (GTDB): domain Bacteria; phylum Cyanobacteriota; class Cyanobacteriia; order Cyanobacteriales; family Microcoleaceae; genus JAJEAQ01. The sequence goes on along the minus strand of JAJEAQ010000588.1, from coordinate 4,173 downwards.
GTTGCAATTCAACCCCTATTACGTCGTCGTTTTGCTTAGATTAGCTACATCGAGTGGGGGAATGACGATTATATTTCTCCTACTTGTGTCAGAAAAATCTGGGGATAATTACATCATTACGGCTTTCCATTCTTTGATGTTTCAGTGATTGGTATAGCACTGTGTATCTAGCCCTACTTATCATATTCGCTTAATTACTGATACAAACAATCTTTGTTGGGTGTCCCTATCGCTCTACCCTAGCTAGTTGAAGGTTATGTGCCAAATTGACTTGTAGTTGCCATGGGCTGCCCCAATTAAATCTCTAGCCTGTTGAACGTAACTACAAGCTTTATTATCAGTGTTTTACCGAACATAAATATCACTAATTTATTGAATTTTGTTTCATCAAAAAATACCTAAATGGGTATATGTTATATATTTGAAGTTTTCCTAAAAAACAATATACTTCTTATGTCTACTAAATTTTTGACCAAAATTGTTTTGAGTACCTTAACTACAGGAATAATGACAATCTGCCTGCCTCAGACGACTAGGGCTGAATCTTATGAAACTGAGACAGTTAATCCTTTAGAGGATTTGCAAACAATAGATAATCCTGACCCTTTCACAGGTTCGGGTGGGTTCAATATGTTCGACATTATTCATAACTCTAAACTAGGAAATAATCGGAACATGAAAGAGTATATGCTCGAACAACGTGACAGTATGAATAATGCAGCGACAGACTTTCGCAGTAAACAACAGCAACTTCTACAACAACCACAGAATGCTAGTGATAATCCGGCTCCTACTGTAGGCAACAACAATAGTGAAGTTAATCCTTAATTACGATAGTTATTTATTTCTAGCGATCGCTCTTTTGTTGAAAATAACAGCACGAGCGATCGTTTTTTTTTGATTAATTATTTTGTTCCTGTTTTGTCCATAGAGGAATATGCCTAGAAATATAAGCCCAAAAATCAGAATTGAATTAGATCCCTCGCCTCCCTATCTTGTGATAGGATATAACATTGTACTTGCTAATCATGGCAATCAAGTAAGCTGTTAAGCATTTAAACTGTACGATCCAAAGTTTTAGGTAAAACACAAGATGCAATATAAATTACTAGGAAAAAGTGGCTTAAGAGTATCCGAACTCTGTTTGGGGGCACTGACCTTTGGTGAAGACTGGGAGTGGGGTTCGTCTCAAGAAGAAAGCCAGAAAATTTACCAAGCTTTCCGCAATGCGGGTGGTAACTTTATTGATACTGCCAATATTTACACTAATGGAACAAGTGAAAAGTTTCTTGGTGAATTTATTGCCTCTGAAAGAGAGGCTGTAGTGTTAGCCACTAAATACACTAATGGCCTTGGGGATAATAATCCTAATGGTGCGGGAAATCAACGCAAAAATATGCTTCAATCAGTAGAAGCTAGTCTTAAACGTCTGAATACTGAATATATTGATGTGTTATGGTTACATATCTGGGACTTTATGACTCCCCCTGAGGAAGTAATGCGAGGGTTTGATGATTTAGTTAGGGCGGGAAAAGTTTTGTATATCGGTATTTCTGATGCTCCGGCTTGGGTTGTCTCTCAATGCAATACTTTAGCTGAATTACGAGGATGGACACAATTTATCGGTTTGCAAATCGAATATAGTTTAATTCAACGCACCCCCGAAAGAGAACTTTTACCAATGGCTCATACTTTTGATATTGGTGTGACTGCCTGGTCTCCTCTAGGTGGTGGTTTGTTAACTGGCAAATATACGGGAGATAACACAACTGGAGAAGAACGCAGATTAGATCATCAAATGATGGAGGGTCTTGTCGATCAGAGCGATCGCCATCTGAGTATTGCTAAAGAAGTAGATAAAGTTGCACAAGAAATCGGAAAAAGTTCGTCTCAAGTGGCTTTAAGTTGGTTGTTGAATAAAGGGGTAATTCCAATTATCGGAGCTAGAAAAGTTTCTCACATTGAAGATAATCTTCAATGTTTAGATGTGAAATTATCAGCAGAACATATTCAGCAACTCGATAAAGTTAGTCAAATTGAACTGGGTTTTCCTCATGATTTCTTCCAATTAGATTTGGTTAGGAATTTTGCTTATAATGGAGTATTTGACAAAATTTCCAATCATCGTTACTCACAGTTAAAAACTTCCAAATAAAACAACATCCAAATTTTACTTTAAACAGCCATAGTAGCTGAAGGTAGGGGGGTAGATGGAACGTCTCTACGTTTAGAGGCCTAATTCCATCGGAAAAACCCTAATCATAAAGCTCGTAGTTGGGGGGTGGGGCGCCATTACTCTAAATTATGGCGCCCCATCCCAACTACAAACAACAGCAATTAACTGAACATAATAATCGCCTGATTTAGTGTGAAATAGGAGTCCTATATAATGTCAATAATTAACTGAAATTTTTCTCCTTGAGCATTAAAGCCCCTGCTCTCATTCCCAATGAGAATAAAGCAACTGTTGAACTGGGTTCAGACATTCGGACTTCCTTGGGCAGCTCAGTATTTTTCGCTCTAATATTGCAGGAGAAAAAATTATTTTGTACTGGTTGAGCTAGGGATCTTGATAGTAATCGAATTTGTGGTTGATTATTCCAAGGCGCTGGCAGAGTTCCTACTTGAAAACTAACTCTCTCTTGATTAAAACCACCTAGTTGAAATGTTTCGTCAAACAAGTTAAAAGTAGTATCATAAATCCATACGCTTTCCTCAAATAAAGGGCTAAGGTTTTGATTGCCAATTATAGGTAACTCCCAACCCAACTCCTCAGAGAGAAAATCTAGACTTAAATCAATACCTAACCTCGTAGTGTTGCTAAATAAGGCATTAAAATCAATAAATGCTTCTACATTTAGAGACTCTCCTACATTTTCTGGCATGAGCAATGAGATTTCATCCCCAACATTAAAGTTAATTGTTGTGTTGTCTTCTAACTTTAATACTGCAGGTAATGTGCTAGTTAAAGAGAAATCTTGTAACATTGATAAAGCTATTGTTGCTTCTCTATCTAAAATATTGTAGAAGAAGCCAAGACTACCGAAAATACCTAAGTCTAATTCTTGTCTTTCCTGCAATGGTGGTAATCCAAACAGAAGGCTAGCTAAACCATCTAATCCATTGAAGCTTGCACAAATTAATCTGCTCCCGATGAAGTGAGTTGGTTTTCGACAGAATTTACACAATTGGATCCGGTCGTATTTATCTCAGGTAAACTAATATCAAAACCGCAAAATTTTTCATCTAGTTCTAAATTGACATTACTGCCATTGAGATTGACTAGATTAATTGTTTCATTTATATCAAATCCTAAATCAAGTTGGTCATCAGGGGAAATATCTACCCCGGCTGGGACGTAAAACATGAAATCTAATACATAGGAGGTATTAATACCTTTTGTCGAAAAACTAGCATCATCGGCAAAAAAAACCTGATTTGATGGTAAATATTTCTCCTGCTGTTACAGGTGCATCCGGAATTTGTGAAACGGTAATTCAATCGGAATTAAAGCATCAACCATACCACCGTTGAGGTTAAAAGTATTTTGTCAACCTAACTTACCTTCTGTGAAAGCATTAATACCTACATCTAATTGTTCAATTTGTGGCCAAATACAAATACCCCATAGTTTCCTGGCACAACCAGTGTTTTGGACTAGAGAATAGTTTTTTGCTACTGACTCATCCCACTCTACTGCCAATAAACCATTCTCGCCACCCCAAGTAAAATTGCTGTTTTCCTGGCCCCAAATATTCTGCTTTGATGTGCCAAACTCTAAATCAAATTTTAAGGTTGTAGCCAGTGTGGGATTAGGAAGGGCGATCGCTGTGATACTTGCAATTAATACTGATGTTATAGTATGAAGCCGTCTCATTTTTTCATACCTCTGAAGATAGAACTTTGATTCCAGTTTCTTTTTCTCTGCTTGGGGGTATGAGATCAGGATTAATTATCAGTCAAGTGTTGGGTTAGTCAAAAGTCAATAATTATTGGTGAATTGTCGAAAAGACTGGAATTATATCATGTTCGGTAAAACACTTATCAGTGACGGTGTGCCATAACATAACATGAGTTCGACGAAAATAAAAATCTCTAAATCCTGATGCAGTAGGCATTTTAAAGTTTTGCCATTAGACAATTATCTTTCAATAAGCTTGATTTATTGAAAAT
>JAJEAQ010000507.1 GCA_022822685.1 Trichodesmium sp. jk18x7bins.61 | reverse complement strand
GATTATAATGTCTGTTAAATACTTGATGTGTATCGGAGCGTCATAACCCAGGCTCTCATCCTGAGGCGACTCTCTCGGGAGAGGGCTTATTTTTTCGCCAGGCAAGTTAAAGTCCTATTTGGAGGCAAGCTGCGACGACGGAAATTTGACAATCAAGCAGTGGAGCTATTTGTGCAATGTGCCTTGCTCAATCGTATGATTCAAAGTGGTAAACCAGAAAGTTACAAAGTAGAAATCTAGTTAACTGGAACCTTAAGGAGAAAATTGGGATTCGCGTTTCATGTGCGTAGCAAAGCGAGCCTGGAAGGAATCGCAACCTTCATGCAACAAAGCCGCCTTATTATATAAATCCGCCATTCAAAAAGTGCTTTTTCTTCCTCTCTAAACCTTTTGCCCCACCCTTTGTAAAAGAGTAATATCTAAACCAGGTCTAATGTTATCAGTGTTTTACCGAAAATGATATAACAGGACAACAAGTTCAGTTGAAAGCCCTACATGATTTAATATGACTGTGGATAGCTTAACTTGGTGAGTCAGGGGTATAAATGGGTTTAGACCCCCCACAAAATTTTTAATCTGCTGGTCTTCAATTAGTTGCGGGTAACAAGACGTGAAGCTTCTTCTCTTGGGTATTCCCAGCTCATTGATCCCTTCTACCTGCTTCAAATTTTTTGTTTATGTTTTTAACGCGATCGCTCCTTCTGGGAGAAATATTAATAATCTTTGAGCAAAACCGAAATTAAATTTTATTATAAGTAGGTAGGAAAAATTAAACACCAAATATTTGCTGAATTTATCGTCCCCAACTAAGAGAATAAGTTGGGGACTATTAGGTATTGCATTTAAAGCCTTAAGACTATTGAATGATACCGAAATAGTACCCTGCAACCACAAAGTTGATAGCTAATAGAAGTAAAGCCCAAGTTGCACGAAAAGAATATTTCATCAAAAACCTCCGATAGTTTGGAAACCACCGTCTTTTAAGCGGTGGATAAAAAAGGAGGCGACAGGTTTTAACCCGTAGTCAAGTTTGATACTGTTCTCAAAATATTTAGAAAGGTGTCCCCTTACTGGGTGGGGGTTACAACCCCCTAAAACTCCCTCTCTCAACTTTGGCCAGCACTTTTCATGTCGGCAGTAGCCGAAACGTGCCGCTTCGCTTTTCATGTCGGCTGCCGCCGTTTTTGGCTGTCGCCAACATGAAATGCTTTGCAACATGAAAAGCGGAGCTTGGCGCTAGCAAAACGCCAATGTTATCGGTCGGTACTGTCCAAAAAGCAGGAGCTTATGTACGGACGTTATATTATCATAAAATCGCTGCAAAACTATCATAAAATTTGGCAAGAGGACTCTCATGATCATCTTTGATTGAACAAGAGAGTCTCAACTAGCTGTCCTATAACTAACCTCACCCAGATAAGTCTAGCGAAATTAGATGGAATTGGTCTCAGAAAATTTGCTCTCCTTCTTCACCGAAAAATTGGGTCTCAAGCCTCCCCCTAGAAGGGGGACTTTTTCAGGTTAATTTTATATAGTCATTTCAATTAAGTTTGAGACAAATATAGAGTAAAGTAAGAGCCAACAAATATATGAGCAGATTTCCAACTAATGTCTGACAGTCTAGACTTAAGAAAAAGAGTGATCGATAATGTGGAAAATAGAGGTAGTATTACAAAAGCAGCCCTACTTTTTCGAGTCGCAAGAGCATCAATATATAGATGGTTAAACAGGGAATACCTTTCTCCAACTCAGGTGAAACGTCGTCATGCTCAACTAGATCGGAAAGCCTTAGAAACAGATGTAACAGAAAATCCAGAAATGAGATTAATAGACAGGGCCAACAAATTTGGAGTCAGACCGAGTGCCAGATCTGATGCTCTCAAGAAAATGAAAATCACCAGAAAAAAAACAACTCCGTTACCGGGAAAGAAACAGGCAAGAAAGAATAAACTACTATAGAAAGCTGAGAGAATTACTCAAAATATATGGTAGTAAAAGCCTTGTATTTATTGATGAATCAGGATTTGAAGAGATTCACGCCCAGTATTTATGCCTGGTCAAAAAAAGGTAAGAAGGTGTATGGAGACAGGCTGGGGAAACGGGGAAAAAGGGAAAATTTAGTAGCAGGAACAAGAAAAGAAAAAAAGGATTTAATTACACCAATAGTGTGCAGGGGAAGCTTGAATGCAGAAGGTTTTGAAGGGTGGTTAGCCTTGTATTTATTACCTTCACTCCAGAGGCCATCAGTGTTAATCATGGATAATGCACCGATTCATCGTCAGACGGTGATTAGAGGACTGGTGGAGTCAGCAGGTCATCAAGTAGTATTTTGGCTGAAATACTCTCCCGATTTAAATGATATTGAGTATGATTTTAGTGCTTGAAAAAGAGCGAGAATGTATGCTACTCCAGGTACATCCCTAGATAAAACAATTCGTGATTATTGTGCAGATCGGGTAAGGTTCGAGGATTACTCCTCTCCCCTCCCCTTTGAACCGTACGTGACAGTTTCCCATCATACGGCTCAAGCCTTACGAACAGCCAAACATTTCTTGGTTTTTGAATGTACCTGCTTGTGACACGCTCTGTGTAAATGCATTAGGTTTTCTGTGTCGTCAGTACCACCCTCTGCCACAGGTACTATGTGATGGGTTTCTATTTCTTCAGAGTTGAATAGGCTGTCTCCACAAACAGGACACTTCCAGCTTTGCTGTAGGGCTACTTGTTCATATTTGGAACCTTAGGCCCAGTATTGTTTCCCTTGTTTGGTTTGACGTTTTTGCCAATACTCTTTAAGTGAGGGGTCGTCATCCCTAGCAAGTCCTTTAACTTTCACATGCCTAATAATGGGTGTACTACTGATGTCGTAGAGTACAAGAGTTTTCTCTTTTCCTCCCCTACCAGTTCCCTGACACATGAATGTCCAATCTTTCCCTTGATATCGTTTGAAGTATTTATTTCACCATTTTTTGCTTTTATTGGGGTGCCGTCAAGTTGCCCAATTATAGAGGTATTGCCATACCCTATGTCCGATATAGCTGAAGGTTTCTTTACTAACTACTCCTCTGTAGTAATTAGCAAAACCTCTGATACGGGGGTTGAATTTTATGATCATTTGTTCTTGGGTACAGGTTTTCATTCCTTTGATTACCTGTACTATCTGTAGACAGAATGTCAATATTTTTTCTTTCTGCGGTTTAATTAGCAGTTTTTCTTTGTCATGGCGAAGATTAAACCCTAAAAAGTTGAATCTGTCATTGCTCTGAATAATTCTTGTCTTCTCAGTACTGATTGAGAGTCCTCTTTCTGAGCACCATTGCTTAATCTGAATTGCTGTCTCCTAATCAGATTCCTTGTCCTTGGCTGTGATGCTCAAATCCAAATAGCTGATGATGCCTGGCTTTGGGTTTTTTTCTTTTATATGTTTTTCCTACCCGTGCCGCCCTATGTTTGTTAATAATTTGCTCATCACACTACCTTGTGGGGTAGCTGTTTCTGTGGGATTATATATCCCTTTGTCCTGAGGGAAGTTCCTCTGAAAGAGGCTAAATCCGGCTTTTAACTATCCTTCAATTAGTTCCATTTTTGGAGTGTTAATTGTGTTTAGGATGGTTTCTTGAGCAATGTGATCGAATC
>JAJEAQ010000677.1 GCA_022822685.1 Trichodesmium sp. jk18x7bins.61 | reverse complement strand
AATTATTTTGAGTGGTAATAGAGATTGTTGGCTAATTGCTTCTAGAACATCTTTAAGCAAATCAGGGCGAGTAAAAGCTGTTAGAACGAGTGGAGGTAATTCTCCTGACAATAAGACATCATCAAGAGAAGTAGGCAACTTAACATCAGTATTCATCTTCTCTAAAACTTCTTCATACTAAATAATTAAACCTCTAAATCAATAAACTTTTTGCAGAAAAGGATTGGAGGACGAGAAATATTGTATAAATATCATAAATCACCTATATATGTTTTATATATAACTCAGTAAAACACCTAAAGGTCTCGATTATTTCTTAGGTTTAAGTTTACATAAAGAACATTTATACATAATCTTAACATAAGTTCAATTTTGTTGAACAAAAGCATTACCAAGTCTTTTTAATATGCAAGTAGTAAAAGCAGAAAAATTAACAAAGCATCTTCAGTTATATTCAGTCGGCAGATTTAGTAAAGTTATACCAAATCAGGTTATAAAAGGGGGCTTGTCCCATCCCAAAATCCTATGTATGGCAAGGGCTGCAACTTTTTAAAATACCCTCTTACTAAGACGGATTTAATATCACTTGACAAATAGCATAACTGCGAGGTTTGAACAATTATGTTTATTAATCCGAAAACAGATTAGTTATTTCTGTTTTGCTGCACTAGCATCTTGAATCAGAAGGGATAAGGCCAAAGGCAATTCTAAAGATTTGGAAACTTCGATAACTGTGAGGCTTAACCAACGATGTTTATTAACCCTAAAACAGATTTTGCATTCAAGAAAATTTTTGGTTCTCAGCAGAGCCAAGATATTTTAATTAGTTTCTTAAACAGCATTCTCTATGACTCTCAACCCACAATTAAAAACCTAGAAATTCTCAACCCCTACCATGGGCAAAAAAATTCGGGGATTAAAAGATACCTATTTAGACATCAAAGCCAAGATTACAGGAGACAAAATAGTAATTATTAAAATGCAAGTTTTGAACCTAGAGGGATTTGAAAAACGGATTCTATATGATGCCGCCAAAGCTTATTCCATTCAATTAGATTCAGGAGCAGATTATACTTTGCTCAATCCAGTAATTGGTTTAACAATTACAGACTTTGAAATGTTTTCGGGATTAGATAAAATCATCTCTCGGTTTCTGCTCAGAGAAAAAGACTACTTAATAGATTATCCGATTTCTGACATTGAATTAGTACTTGTGGAGTTGCCAAAATTTGAGAAAGACATCTCAGAATTAGTTACCCTGACTGATAAATGGTTGTATTTTCTTAAAAGTGCAAATTACTTAGATACTGTACCAGAAAAAATGGCAGAAATACCAGAAATTTAGAAAACATTTGCAGTAGGGAATCAAGCTGGCTTTAGTCAGGAAGAATTATAAATTTTAGAGGCGAGACAAATCTATATACATGACCAAAAAAATGCGATAAAAAGAGCTAGGAATCAAGGGATTGAGCAAGGGATTGAGCAAGGTAAACAACTAGGTATTCAAGAAACTCAAATCGAAATAGCCAAAAGATTACTGAAAATTTTAGATGTAGAAACTGTGAGTCAAAATACAGGTTTGAGTCTAGAAGCAGTTCAACGATTGAGGGAGCAATGAAGAGAAAATAAAGTAGTAGGTTGGAGGTAAATATCTGTAGTTAAAATGAGAAAAATTTGTTATAAATAATCCTACTACCTTTGCAGATATACAATGTTTAATCTAGATTTTCCTAAAAGTACAGAAATAAATTACTTGACCAAATTTTCCGGCTGGTATATTTCCACGAATCATCGAGATGTAAAACTCAGTTTGTATCTAAACGATAAACCCTATACTTCCCTGTTACATGGTGGATATCGACCAGATGTGGCTGCTGCTTTTCCAAAACAAAAATATGCTAGCCATAGTGGATTTTGGGGAGAACTTTTACTTCCTGAAAATTTTCAACCAAACACAGATATAAAAATAGAAATCTTTGCGGATAGAAAAGAAAAAAAATTATTATTTCACAATCAATTTAAGCTGATTGGCAACACCAGTAATCTGCCTCAAAGAGAGAAAAAGTTTAATCTCGAAGAATTATTAATTTGCCCAGAATGTGGCAAAAAAGCTGCTCCATGTAATGTCGAAAATTGTCCTGTATGGATCAGGGGTAATACTCCTCATATTTTATGCTCAGAAGATTTACCATTTATTAAACTCACAGAAACAGAAACTACTCATCCCTACTCTGAAGGAATTCTGTCCGTATTAAATAAAATTGGAGAAAATGGAATAGTTCTAGATTTTGGTGCAGGTAATACTCAAGCAGAATATCTCAAGCCCAATATTTGTTATTTAGATGTACATCAATATCAATATACCGATGTTGTCTGTTCCACACTCAAATTACCATTTCTAGATAATTGTTTTGATGGTATCATTAGTCATGCTGTCTTCGAGCATTTACCTAATCCATTTACTACTGCTAAAGAACTTTATCGCATCTTAAAACCAGGTGGTTTAATATTTATTGATACTGCATTTTTACAACCACTTCACGCTGATCCTAGTCATTATTTTAATATGACAGTTCATGGCTTGCGCCAGATTTTGTCAGACTTTGAAGAAATTAACAGTGGTATTTTTCCTCATCATTATCCTTCTTATAGTATGATGATGTTGATTCAAACTATCTGGCCTTATATTCAACAAAAAGAATGGCAAGAACGTTTAGAAGATTGGCACGCCTTTTTAATTCAAGAAGGTGATAATTTAGATATGGAATTGGGTCAAAAAGGCAGAGAAATTTTAGCAGCAGGAGTATTTTTTGAAGGTATAAAACTTTATAATGGGCAAAAAATATTCACAAGCAAAAGGTTAAAAAATAAATTCCAAAGACCTGATTTTTTAATAATTGGAGCGCAAAAGTGTGGTACTAATTCTTTGTACAACTATTTAGTTCAACATCCTCTAGTTGCACCCTCTTTAGAACATGAAATTCATTACTTTGACTTAAATTTTGACAAAGAATTAAATTGGTATCAATCAAAATTCCCCGAACGAGAATCAGAAATAATTACTGGAGAATCAAGTCCATACTATTTATCCCATCCTCTCGTAGCTCAAAGAATTTTTGAGATATATCCTCAGATCAAATTAATTGTTTTGTTGAGAAATCCCGCAGAAAGAACTATTTCTCACTATTACCATGAAGTTAGATTAGGGCATGAATCTTTGAGTTTGCCTGAAGCGATCGCTGCTGAAAAAAATCGCTTAACAGGTGAAATTGAGAAGATGATTGAAACCAGAACATATTACAGTTTTAACCATCAACATTATACATACCGGGCACGAGGAAAATACATTGAACAACTACAAAACTGGATGAGGTTTTTTCCAAAAGAACAATTACTAATCCTCCTCAGTGAAGATTTATTTACTGCTCCACTAGAAACTATGAATAAAGTGCATAATTTTCTTGAACTCCCTGCCTACTACTCAGAAAAATATCTGAAATACAATTCCGGAAAATACTCATCGCCAACTGATGATATATATCAACAATTAGTTGAATATTTCCAACCACATAATCAACAATTAGCTAAATATCTTGGTGTTGATTTAAACTGGTGATAGTATGACTCGGAGTCAGTAGTTAGTAATTAGAAAACATCCTGACTATTTCTGCATTGTGATTTTAATTACCCATATTCACTCGTAGTGTAGTTAGATACTTATACTCAGCAAATTATCTTTGTGAGTCTTAGCAAAAGTCAAACTAGACTGAAAATATTCACCTTTTTTACCGAGAGATTGTAGTTTGAAGTAAATATTAATTAATAGCTAGAGTTTGAAATTTTGGTGAGTTACAACAGACAACTAGAATTCTGGTGATTACAAGGAGATATTTCTCCCGTTCCCCAGTCTAGGCAAGAATTTAATCTGAGTTTTACAAACAATCTCTTATTGTTCAATGGAAGTTTTCGGCGATTGCCGACATACAGCCCTAAGCAATATAGAAACCAAATTGCTAATTCCCTCCTAACTACTGAATTCTGGCTCCTCACTCCTTCAAATCCCATACTATATTTTGAAGTCTGGAATATAGATTTTAGATAAGCAATTAGGCTACTAAACTATTGACTATTTTTCATGCTACAAATTAATCTGCAGAAAGTCAGTGATATATTAATCATGTAGGTTTTGAGGAAAATTTCTATACTCAAGTAAATTTAACCTACAAAGAACACAAAATAAAGAAATTAAACATGACCATTGATTATGAAAATGCCTGGGAAGAATATGCTAGAAAATGGCCAGAATATTATCCAGCATTAACTCATATAGGTGACGAATGGATAGGTAAAGCAGCAGGGGCAGCTAACTCATTAGTAGAGTATGAAAAATTAATAGAAGAAAAATTTATTGCTCCCTATATCAACGAAAAACACACAGTATTAGAAATAGGTGTGGGTGGAGGACGTACAGGGGCATTATTACTAAAACATTGTCGAAATTTAATTTGTGCAGATATCTCTAATTCTATGTTAAATGCCACTAAAAATAGGTTGGGAGAAGCTAGAGTAGAATATGTAAAACTTGATGGAATCACACTCAATGGAATTGACCCCAAAATAGCAGATATTTGCTTTTGTTATGACACAATGGTGCATTTAGATCCCAGAGATATTTTTAATTACCTAACTCAAATTCCAGCCAGATTAAAAGGAAAAAAAATTTGTATATTTCACCACACAAATATTCTCAGCGATTTAGGCTGGGAAAGGTTTCTCAAAGACTGGGAGCAAAATCTCATGGGAAAACGAAATGGTACCGCCCATTCAGTTATGACTAATACAATAATGGAAAAATTTCTTTCCTACCTGAACTACCAAATTATTCATAAAGATACTGATTCTGTTCCTAGAGATTGTGTTTGGATTTGCCAAGCACCTCAGACTAATTAACAATAAACAAGTAATTACTAATAATACAGTTAAGAATTTATGAAATATCTTTTCTTGCACCCAAATTTTCCAGCTCAATATCGTCACATTGTCACTACTCTAGGTGCAAATTCTAATAATAAAGTTGTATTTGGCACAAAAAATGAGCGCCCAGAATGGAAAATACCTGGAGTTTACAAAGCACTATTTAAACCTAGTCGCGAACCTCGTCCAGAAACTCATCATTATGTTCGTCCCCTCGAAAGTGCAGTGATTTATGGACAAGCTGTATTTAGAATGGCAGAACAACTCAAAGCCCAGGGGTTTGTGCCAGATGTGATTTGTGGTCATTCCGGCTGGGGACCAACGTTATTTGTTAAAGAGGCATTTCCGGACACCCCTCTTCTGTGCTATTTCGAATGGTTTTATCATTATCGAGGCTCTGATGCTGATTTTGACCCTGCAGAACCCTTGACAGTAGATGATATGGCCAGAATCCGGGTGAAAAATTCTCCCATATTAATAGATTTGTACTCTTGTGATTGGGGACTATCTCCTACATATTGGCAGCGATCGCAATTTCCCCAGGAATTTCAAAATAAACTATCTGTACTGCATGATGGGGTAGATACTGATTATTTTAAACCCAATCCAGGAGCCAAACTGGTACTACCTAATTTGGACTTATCTGGTGTAGAAGAACTTGTAACTTATGTATCACGGGGAATGGAGCCATATCGGGGTTTTCCAGAATTTATTGAAGCGATCGCTTATGTCCAAGAAAGAAGGCCAAACTGTCATGTAGTTATAGTTGGTTCTGAAAGAGTTTGCTATGGTAAGTCTTTGCCCAATGGTAAAAGTTATAAACAAGAAATGCTAGAGAAAATACCATTGGACTTATCACGAGTTCATTTTGTTGGCTCATTACCCTATGGTCTTTATCTCAAGGTCATACAAGCATCCGATATTCATGTATACTTAACCAGACCTTTCGTTCTGTCATGGTCTATGATCGAATCTCTATCAACAGGTTGCTTAGTTCTGGGTTCGGATACACCACCTGTCAGGGAAGTTATTACAGATGGAGAGAATGGCTTACTGGTAGACTTTTTCTCTCCTAAACAAATAGCTGATCGGATTGATGAAGTCTTAGAGCACCCAACTCGCATGGCAGAAATCCGTGTTAGATCCCGCCAAACTGTTTTAGAAAGATATCGTCTTTCAGATTTACTACAAAAGCATTTAGAACTAATTGATCAAGTTGCTAATCGGAACCTACCACCAACTATCGGTATGGAAACAAAACTATCTCTAACTTCATCTAAATTCTAGTGTCTAATTGCATAAGTTAATATATTTATTAGACGAATGAAAAAAGCCTGAAGTCAAAGCAACTCAACTCAAAAATAATATTACTAATTTTGGCAATTAGACGTCTAGTATAGATAGAAAACTTAATTGAAAAACTGATTTTCAAGCCTACTCGTATTCAAGATGGATTTTGATTTTGAGATGAGTTGCTCAGGCCATGTGGCCGAGGGAACTGTTAGTTACTAAAGGCTAATTTTCTAGACTATCCTGGACAAGTATCTACAAAATGTCTAGGTTTTCACACAGTTAATCTGTGTTATAATTGTAAACTTGTTGCTAAGACCAGAGGCTCTTAGTCCTGATTGTAGAGTACTCTGCACTCTACTTTTCCAATGGATGAAATACCCCTCCAGGGAATCTTCAACTCAACTACTTTGAGCGGAACATCAACCTTCAAAGCCAGTAAACATTGGGACGGGTGAGTTAAAAAATCGTTCTCTCCTCACCGCAGGAGAGCCTGTCTAGGATTGTCTAGATTTGTAGAAGGTGAGAGACACTAAATGAACGAACAGGAAAGGGTGAGATTATTGCATCTAATTTGGTAAGAATCTCCACGCCTGTAGGCAGGAGAGCGTATCAACATAAGTATCTGGGAACCTAAAATTAATGAACCGCGTCCTCCGATCATGTTCAGACTATAATCAATCATTAAAAAATATGCTGCCTGAGCAGCTATGTAGAAAAATGGATTGTGAATTTAGCTTCCATACAAAAACTGTTCAGGTTATTTTTTACACAAATCCTTAACTTACTCCAAGACAAGCAAGCCCCACAATTAAAATTTCACTATAGGACGAATCCTGGCAGATACTATGATAATACTTCGTTATTCAGGAGGGAGTTTGAGTTATACTTCAAATTCAATAATAGTAAACCTATAGGCAGATAATTATGCCCAAATTTTACTTATAATTTTTGTAGTTAAAAGGCTAGACTTATACTGGGTAAATAGGTTAAACTACAGCCGAATCAAAAAAATTCTGGTGTTTATTGGTCAAGACTTACACAATTTTTGGTGGTAACGTTATATATAGTGTTACACTAGAGTTTGATCTTACTGCATTATATATTGCTTTTGCGTAAGTCCAGTTGGTAGTTTAGCTAAACATAAAAATTGACCATAAATTGATGAGGAGTGAACTATGGTAACTTTAACCGATGCTAATGACACATTCGATCAGGATAACCTGGGGAATACACGCCCTGATACGATCAATGCTCTAGGCGGAGATGACTTAATTTTAACCTCAACCCTTGGTGGTAGTTTGGTTCAAGGTGGAGTTGGAAACGATAGTCTGGTTTCCAATGGGCCATCAGGGACTGACAACTCTGGTCAACCTGATACTCTTAGAGGAGAAGAAGGAGACGACTCCCTTAAGTTCCAAGCTTCTGCTGGTTTTGGATTTGGAGATGAAGGCAACGACACATTAGAAGCTGTTTCCCGAGCTACTCTTTATGGTGGTGTTGGTGATGACTTTATGTATGGTTTGCTTGGAAACAACTGGTATTCTGCCAATGAAGGAAATGATATCGTACTTATAGGCGGAAACGATACCATCTATGGTGGTATGGGACAGGACACCATTGTATTCTCCACCTCCACTGGACAATTACCTCCACTAGATGATTTAGATGACTTACCCGAATTGTCAAGTATTACTGGAGACGACAACTTTATATCTGCTAACCGAAATCAAGATTTGGTAGTTGGTTGGGGCGATAGGGATAAGATCTATGGTGGTAAAGATAATGACACCTTGTATTCTTTGGGGAACCAAGCCTTTTTAAGTGGAGATAGTGGCAATGACACATTAATTCAGTTGAATCAGGAACAGGAGGGTCTTCCTATTGATCCGACCGCTATTGCTTTAGTATCAATAGAAAGGTCTACTCTATTAGGTGGTGAAGGTAATGATTATATTCAAGGTGCAGTAGGGGCATTTGGTGAAGGTAGAAATTCTTTGGATGGTGGGGCTGGTGATGACAGCATTATAGGTCAAGCTGCAAGGGATACCTTGGTTGGTGGTGCAGGTAATGACATAATTACTACAGGGTTACTTCAAGAAAACCAAGACAAATTCGACGTTAATGGTCTACCAGTTACCCTGTCAGGCTTCTCTGGTAACAACAGATTAGACGGTGGTGATGGTAACGATACTTTAATATCAGGGTTTTTTACAGATACCATGATTGGTGGTACAGGTAGTGATTGTCTGACTGGTATTTTTAACAGTGTCGATGGTGGTGCAGATAACGATACTATCGATGCTACTGCTATCAGTACAAATGCTTCAGGTGGTGAAGAGATTACAGTTACTCTGATTGGTGGTGCAGGTAATGATAGCCTGGTGGGTAGTAATCAATCCAGCGTAACAAATTTATTTGATGGTGGTACAGGCAATGACTTTATCCAGTTCGGAGGAACGACTAATGATCAGTTAATTGGTAATTTAGAAGGTGATGATACAATCATAGCCAACGCAACTAACACAGACTCATATACGATTCAAGATACTCTTGGCAATAACACTATAACTGGTGGTTTAGGAGGTGACACCCTAGTGACAGGAGAAGGTAACGACTCCATTGTTGGTGTTGACTCCACTGAAACTGGTGTAAATGCAAATGATGATGGTAATGATAGTATTAGTGCTGGTGGAGGGAATGATATTCTCTTTGGCCGAGGAGGAACTGATACAATTCTCGGTGGCAGTGGTGATGATTATATTGCACTAGGTTTAAATAGTACAAATGATGATTTAACTGGTGGTGAGGGTAATGATAGCTTCGTTTATTTTGACCCTAGTGCAACTAATACTATTATCCGGGACTTTAATTCTAGTGAAGACATAATAGTTTTGGACCTAGCAGGATTTGGTTTGGCCAACTCTCAACAAAACGGTGCTATAGCCAGTGCTGATTTTGTTAGCATTGACCCTGGTGATAATTATGTAAATAGTGATGCTCGGGATACAACTCCTGTAATTATTTATGAGCAGGCTCCTGTTGGTGCAGATGGTAGCACAATAGACTCTGGTTTATTAAAGTACGATCCTAATGGTAGTGATGGTGATCTAAGTGAAGTTATCACTATTGCACGTCTCAACGGAAATCCCGATCTACAGCAAGGTGACATTTTAATTGTCTAATCTTATTGATTAGATAAAGTTATGAGGTTGTAACTTATAGTTGGTTACAACCTCATTTTTGCTCTTTATTAGTCTTTGTTTTTACTTCTGGTTCTGATTGATTTTTAGTTTCAACCTGAGGTTTTTTCTAAACTTGCACTGGCTCTGAAAAAAGTGGTATTTGATTACCAATCAAACTCAAAAATGTAGTACCAAAATGCTGAATTTCTAGGAAACTAGCATCAGCAGTAGCAGGTTTATATACTCTAAAAGTCCGCATAACTCCTAAAGTAGCAGCACTTTCTAAAGGACCAATAAAACTGGTATCTCTATCCAAAAAATAAGATTTACTTGACCATTCTGCCATCTGTTTAGCATTTAAAAAATAGCAGCCAGAGTGAGGATTAAGGGTTCTCTCAAAAGCAATAACTTTTTCCATAATTTTCCCTTTAAGTTGAGGCTGTTCATGAATATTTTGAAATTTAGCTGTGATTTCTGGTTTGAGATTTCCATCTATATAAGCTTTTGGAACTTCACTTAAAGGTGACACTTCATAACGATTCGGCTGTAGTAAATTACCATTTCCTGTGTGGTGATTAAACCACTTTAGTTTCACAAATAGCCATGGATCATGTAAGATTAAATCATCCTCTAAATAACAATAATAATCATATTTACCAAGACAGGATTTTAGTACCGCCTGACATTCAAAACCTAATAACATAGGTTCTACATTAGAGCTGTGGTGCATCAGAAAATCTGATGGTAAAGGGATTTGAGATAGTAGATGAAAACCTTTAGTTGTACAAACAATAATATCAATATCATGGCCATGGCTTTGATTAGCAGGAGTAATCTGATGTTTACTAATATCAATCATGTACTGAAATTTACCATATAAAGCTCTTAATGTAGTTAAACAGGTAGTTAAAGCTATGCGACGTGTTTGCGGATCTTTGCGTAAAGAACCATGTTTTCCCCCACCTTCAGGGTTAAAGAAATGAGCAATTGTAAATAATATTCGCATTTTTAATGGTCAATAGTAATTCATTAATTCAATTATCAAGCAAAAGCTTTCGGAGTCAGTAGTCAAGAATCAGGAGATAAGTTAGAAAAATTATGACTTTCTGCCTTATGGGTTTAATACCTTACCTTACTTCTCATCCATAGTGTAATGGTGGTGGCATATCCCCCTCTAATTCCTTTTGCTGCCTCGGTGAATCCTTTGTTCTAATTCCTATTTAACTATCTACACCTGATAGTTGACATTCTCCAATTTATATCAACTCTGTTTTATTAAGAGATTGTTTGTCAAACTCAGATTAAATTCTTGTCTCAGGTGGGTTAGGTGGAAATATCTCCTCATCACCTTTCTATGATACATAGTTTGACTCAATAACTGTATATCCTTGTACCTCATAGGTTTTTAGTCATCAAACAGTGCTGGAACACGATTTTTTAACTCTTTATTTAAACGTGGTAATTCATCTCGCATTTGCAAATACCAGTCTCGACGTTGACGATAATGTTGACAAAGTAAGCGATTATTTTTAACCCAATTAAAAGCCTGAACTACTATTTTTTGTCGTAATTCTTGATTGATTATTAGCTGTCTAAATTTTCCAGCAAAATCGGAGAGAGAATAATAAATTAAACCTGTTTCTCCATCATTTATTGATTTTTGATATACTGTTGAACTAGCAAGTACTGCTACCCCATAACCTGCACATTCAACAAACTTTAAGTCTGATTTCATTCGATTAATTTGGTTGTCATTTAGAGGCAATAAACCAATATTACAACTGCCCAGAATCTCCAAATACTTATCGTAACTGCAAAATTGATAAAACTCTTTATTGGCTGTATTTAAACTTTCAAAAAATAAGTGGTCGTGAATGACTTTGAATTTGATTTTGTCTTGATAATCCGACAAAATTTGATTAATTATTGGCATTAGTTCTTTCCAATCATTCTCCCTGTTGACAGCTCCAAAAAATATGGTAGGATAATTACCATTGGGGGAGTTGTGATCAGATAAAGGTAAAATTCTTGTCAATTGATTTGGAAATACCGCAACATTCGGGTTATATTGGCGTAAAAAATTGGCTAAGGGTTCAGTAGATGTTTGTACACAATGACAGCCACGATAGCTAAGATAATTATTTTGAGCGTACTCAGGACGACGTAGCGGATTATCATCTATTTCAGCTACTATCAAATAATCTTTTTCCAGCAAAAATTTAAGTTTCTGGAGATCCCTGGGATAATGTAAAATTCTGCGCTGCCAAATAAACACCTTTTCTTCTTGGGGCAACCCAACATTTAAGTCAGCAGTTTTAGCCGCAGAAATAGTTCTAACTCCAGGAATAGTGGCGCTCAACTTATCAGGTTCTAAAACTCTCATAGTGCCACAAACTTGAGAATCCATAATTATTGTTTGGATTAATAACCTCCGGGGCGATATAGAAGAGTTGATAGCTCGTATAATGTAATATTCAGCAGCCACCTGAGTAGCAAAATTTTTCTGGTCTATACCCTAAGCATTAACCAGAGGTTCAGTTAGTTGGATAAATTTTTGAAACTCTTTACCTTTTTCTGAACAAGTTTGTATTTCATATATTTGTAAACCTGCTGTAGTAAACGATGATTTGAGACTTGATAAACTTAACCAATACCTAGTGAATTCTGAGTTTTCCCACTCACCTTTGAACAAATTAATTATTCTGTACCAATGCTGTACATTTGGTACGATCGCTAAGACTTGAGCATCATTTGTGAGCCAGGTTTTATGAGATTTCAATATTTCAGTGAGGTGAGCGATCGCCATTAAATTTGAACTATAAATCAGACAGTCTACTGTTTGTGGAGCAATATTTAAGGTAGAAATATCCTGCTCGTCTATTTGCCAAGCCCGATTTTTAGCCTACTCTGGATCAGATTTAATTTCAATATAACGACAGTGGGGATTAATCTGTTTATATTGAGAAGCTATAGTACTATTACCACAACCTAGTTCTACAATAGCTTTAGCATCAGCTGGTATAAATTTTAGGAGTTCTTGAGCAGGCAGTTTTTCTGGAAAATCAACAAGATTTTGATTCATTCTTCTATTACTTTTAAATAAAAATCCCCAAATTATAGAAAGTTATTGTGGGAGGCTTTAGATAATAAATTACCCTGTGTACAGGTGCTTCATTAATTAATTATAACTGAACTAAAAATGCCTCTTGTAAAAGCTGTTGTCTAATCCGACTTCTGAGATACTCATATAAATAATACTAAATCCGCGCACGATAGGAGCTTTATTAAGAGATTGTTTGTAAAACTCAGATTAAATCCTTGCGTAGGGTGGGTGAGGTAGAAATATCTCCTCGGGCTCACTATAATTTTAGTTATCCGCCGTAACCCACCAGAAATAAACACCCTACCTACCTTAATATTTTCTTAACAAACAGTCTCTACGAGGGAAGGCATGTATGCAAGAGACAAAATGGTTAAGGGAGGATGTGGAAAAAGTACATGCATCATAACCGTATTTGATATAACTAGAGTGCAGCTTTTGAGGATTAAGGATAATTCTAATTATATGTTCTAAAGCAGCATAACCTTTCTCATTTCCAGAAACACCACTTACCAGAGCAGTTGTACCACTTCTAGTTATCAAAATCCATCCAGCTTTTAAAATTTGACAAGATTTTGCGAAAGCCAAAAGTAGAGATACTCAACTGACTCTCTTCTTGCTCAAATAATGAATCACCTTTCTGATATAACTCAACTTTTACTCAGACAGACATAGAAGCGATCGCTCCCCAAATTTATATGTCACACCTGCTAGACTGAACAATATACATATCAAGACTACCAATAAAGCCAGAGCAAAACAGACAATGAAATACAAAATATGTGACTCCATCTCCTTAAAATTTGCCCAAGCTCATATCCTCAACAAAAAATACAAAATTGACTACTTCCAATGTCAAAACTGCAACTTTGTCCAAACAGAATATCCCTACTGGTTAACTGAAGCTTATACCGAAGCGATCGCCCCTATAAGATATCTGTAAAAAAATCTAAAAACAGCATCAAATAGCCAATCTTCGGTGG
>JAJEAQ010000721.1 GCA_022822685.1 Trichodesmium sp. jk18x7bins.61 | reverse complement strand
TAGGGGCAGGTACAACAAATAGAGTTACATCATCAAGACGACAACCATAATCATGGGAAATCCCAGAATGGGGAAGTGGTACACAGTCGCTGTCATGATTAAAATCACATGAGAGCCAAAATGGGAAAGATTGAGGTTTTCGGAAGCCGGATGGGGTGAAAATCCCTGGATTTCCATGGGAGGTGGGGAACGTGATGGTTCCTTAGGAGACTACCAGTTATCAGTATTTTATTTTTACCCTTCTTCCTTCGCAATGCTATGCTTTTAACTTGATTGAGGTTGAGGAATCTATTTATGGCTATAGAAACTGCTGTACATGAAACAGTTATTGAACAAAATATAGAACAATTTCTCTTGGTGCTTTCTGTTTCTTTAAGTGTGGCTACTCTATCAATAATTTTTAGCTTGTTTCGTCGAATTTCCTTTACATTATTGTTAGTAATTGTGGGGTTAATTCTCGCATTTGTTGATATCAGATTAGTCAGTTTATCCCCAGAATTAATCCTGGAATTTTTTCTACCTCCCCTATTATTTGAAGCAGCTAGGAATTTGAACTGGCGAGACTTAAAACTGGATTTAATTCCGGTGGGATTTTTTGCTATTCTCGGTGTGATTATTTCTGTAGTTGGCATTGCTTATGGTCTGAATTTTTTTACCTGAATTCCTTTAGCGATCGCTTTTTTAGTTGGAGCTAGTTTATCTGCAACAGATCCCATTTCTGTTGTTGCTTTATTAAAAGAATTAGGAGCAAGTAGACGATTACGTACTCTCATGGAAGGAGAAAGTTTATTTAATGATGGGGTTGCTGTTGTTGCTTTTACTTTACTGGTAGGGATTCCATTAGGAACGGTTGATAAATTTTCTATTTCCAACTCTCTATTAGGTTTCCTGAGTTTTGTGGGTATTGGTATCGGTATCGCTTGCTTAGTTGGTTTTGGTATTTCCTACCTGACTCAACGTTTTGATTTACCTTTGGTAGAACAATCTCTAACTCTAGTTTCAGCCTATGGCACATACATAATGACAGAAAAATTAGGGGGTTCGGGAGTTATTGGGGTTGTTACTGTTGGTTTAATTTTAGGTAACTTTGGTTCCCGGATTGGCATGAATCCACGCACTCGGTTAATAGTGAGTGAGTTTTGGGAGTTTGTGGCATTTTTTGTTAATTCTATCGTGTTTCTGTTGATAGGAGACCAAATTCAATATAAAATTTTGGCAGATAATATAATCTTGATTGCAGTTGCTATTGTGGCTGTGATTGTCACGCGGGCAATTTCAATCTATGCTTTAAGTACCTTGAGTAATTTGGTAGCCTAGTCAGATATTGATCTAAAAGAACAGACTTGGCTCTGGTGGGGCGGTTTACGGGGTTCTGTTTCGATTGCTTTGGTGTTGAGCGTGCCTGTGGTATTGCCTGGGCGAAATGAGATTACAGCAGTTGTATTTGGAGTTGTATTGTTTACACTTTTAGTACAAGGTTTAACAACTCAGTCACTATTAAATATATTAGGTTTAGTTGGTGCTCAACCTTTACGTCAGGAATATATGGAAACGATCGCTCGTCGTGTAGCTTTAAACCGCGTACTTAATCATGTATCTCAGTTAATGCGACGGCAAGAAATTGACTCTGAATATTATCGCTATCAGGCAGATTTTGTGCAACGGGAACTTAAGCTGTTGCAAGAGAAAATTGCTCGGATGCAAGCAACACATTCTCAGTTAGTGGCACTGGATATGGAGTTACTGCGGCGGATATTGAGGCAGAAACTTATGCTGAGTTTATTCGGGCGGGTAAATTGAATAGTAATATCTCACCACTTTTGGCAGAGGTATTTGAGGGCAAGGAAGGGATGGAGTAGCTCACTTCTGTTAGTCTCCCAAAATACTTGCCCTTTCTAAGTTATAGTAGCTCTTGTATATTAAGCGATGTGGCTAACGCTAGGCAACGCCTACGCTGGATTTTTGACTAAGTGCGAAATCGCCCAAAATGATTTTTGTACTATGTATTAGTTGACTGATAATGCTGATAGCGTTCGCATTCTCGAAGAGTGAAAAAATATGGATAATTACTCTCTATTTATTTCTTGATTTTTACCTTAACTTTAAAATGAATACTGCTTAATTTTATTTACCTTGATAGATAATTTGTTCTTTCTTAACCATCATACCATTGATTGCCATACTCAAAGAGCCATCACCTACCATAAAAGTTCTATTACCATCAACTGCAGAATATCCTTGATTCAATTCAACAGGTAATTCTAAAACTTGATTAGGATTAGATTTTCTCCCTGCAATTAACATTAACTTTCCATTTGGTTGACAACAAATATTAGCAAAATAATTCTTGGATTCAAAATAATTTACCTCAGACCAGTTAGTTCCGCGTTGGGAACAAATACGCCTATTATCGCGGGGTAATTCAGCTAATAATATAGTGTTTTGTTGTGTTTTTAGATTGTTGTTGAATGCTAAACCTTTAGTTGAAAATGTAGATCAAACAAATGCACTGATAGGGAACAGTACTAATTTTAAAAAACTGTTTATTAGTCTTGACAAAAGTCACAATTTAGTCCTCTGGTAAATCAATAAATTAGTCCGTTCCATGATACATCAGAAGAAAGAAAATTAACTATTAAATTTCTATAATTTTATCAAACGCCTACCGGGTAAGGATTTTATGTGTATGTCTAAAATATTCAGTCTAATGACAAACTGAGAGATTGTGTGAAAAACTCAGATGAAATTCTGGTGTAGGATGGGTGAAGCGGAAATATCTCCTTGTACTGATCAGAATTTGGTAGTCCTGCATAGTAATGGTGAGGAGTAAAACTTGGTATTCAGCTAAATCTTGATTCCGGCAAATATCCTTGAGTTTTGTGAGAATTGGGTTGTGAAAAAATCATCGCCCCCCAACCTCTACCATTAATACCACCACCA
>JAJEAQ010000790.1 GCA_022822685.1 Trichodesmium sp. jk18x7bins.61 | reverse complement strand
TCTCAATCTTAGTTCAACCCTCCCTACTGGTGGCGTGCTGGGAAAGTTACGCCCTAGTCTGAATCAACAGACTCTCCTAAGAGGAAGAAATCACTGCCTCTTAGGTGGTGAGTCACTGGCATCTCAAACTTGTCGAAACTTGATTCTTGTTAGAATTGTTTAACTTGTCGGAATGGGGAATTGGGTAATTGGTTCTTAGAATCGCCAGAGCATGAGCTCTGATTTGGTATTAGAGGTTCAAATCTAAGGGAGTTGAAGTAAAAAAAATCTATAAATAACTCAAAAAATGCAATTTATTGACCAAGCAGAAATTCAAGTAGAAGCTGGGAAAGGTGGTGACGGAATGGTGGCCTTTCGTAGAGAAAAATATGTGCCGGCCGGGGGGCCGGCTGGTGGTAATGGTGGGCGTGGTGGCTCTGTTATTTTAGTAGCAGTAGAACATCTCCAAACTTTGCTAGATTTTAAATTTAAGCATCATTTTCAAGCAGAAGATGGCCAACGAGGTGGGCCAAAAAATATGACTGGTGCTGCAGGAGGCGATCGCTTAATTGAAGTGCCTCCCGGTACTATGGTTTATGATGCAGAAACTGAGGAGTTATTAGGAGATTTAGTTAAATCCAGACAAACAATTTGTGTTGCTCAAGGTGGAAAGGGTGGGTTAGGAAATAAACATTTTCTCAGCAACAGTAACCGCGCACCTGAATATGCTTTGCCTGGTTTAGAAGGTGAAAAACGAAGATTGAGGCTGGAATTAAAACTGTTAGCTGAAGTAGGAATTATTGGATTGCCAAATGCAGGAAAATCTACTTTAATAGCTGCTCTTTCTGCTGCACGTCCGAAAATTGCGAATTATCCTTTTACAACTTTAGTACCAAATTTGGGAGTTGTGAGAAAACTGACTGGAGATGGTACTGTTTTTGCTGATATTCCAGGATTAATAGAAGGTGCTTCTCTGGGTTTAGGCTTGGGCTATGAGTTTTTAAGACATATTGAAAGAACTCGTTTATTATTACATTTAGTTGATATTACAGATCTAAATCCAGTTGAGAATTATCATACTATTCAAAAAGAGTTAAAAACCTATGGGCGAAACGTGGAAAATAAAAGGCAAATTTTAGCTCTAAATAAAGTTGATGCAGTGGATTTAGATGATGCAGAAATTCAGGAGCTGAGCAGTAAATTTAGAGGGAAAGTTTTCTTAATTTCTGCAGTAACTGGTATGGGTTTGGAAGAGTTGATGCAGGAGATTTGGCATTTGTTAGAGGTTGAAGAAAGGATTAAATCTTAATTGTTAGCACATCATAAATATATACTCCTACTACCTGATTCATAATAATTAATAGCAGTATCGCCCTTGACGATTGGCTTGTTCCTGATCTTTTCCAGTTCTCATTGCTCCTAGTAGAGTTGAAACAATGACGCATTTTTTAGGCTGAACTTGGTTTTCATGTTTGATAGCAATACCCCCTTTTGCCCGAATGCTAGTTTGATGACATTGGTTATTGGGCCTGTAAACTGGGCAACCTTTATAGTTGAAGAGAGCACGGTACATAGGATTTATCCTTTCATTAATAACATTGTTGGTATCTGGATCAACTATCAGCAGCGTGGTTTCATATTTACCTTGATCATTTTTCTGGTTATCATCTATTTCAATACCAGGCTCTAAATAATCCCAACTTGAGGTAGGAAGATCACCAGGAGCGATCGCGGCTTTATGTACTGCCCATTTAATCACGGGTTGCCCGACAAGGTTGGTGGTTTCTTGGAAACTTGCTTGCCAAGCTGTTTTATCTCGCATGGCATGGCGACGAGCTACCAACATGGCCTGATATATTCTATTAGTGGAAGTATTAAGGCGATGATTGTTCATGAAGGCTTGCCATCCAGGGGATGCGATCGCGGCCAGTATTCCTACGAGAAAAGCAACCAATGTCATTTCCTGGAAGGTAAATCCTGCAATCTCTTGATTTACTGGAGCTATTTGAGCTGATTTTGTAGTAGGTATAGCAGGAGTTTTCCTAGTTCTAATTGTAGGAAGTCTTAATAATTTCATCACCCTAAGTTACTGATTAATTTTTGGTTCTCGATTATTTAGATGGTGACTGTTTTGCTACAGATATGACTTCCTACAATTAAGTTATCCAATAGGGTGATTTAATTGATAATTAACAACTAACAATTGAATTGATAAAGGCAGCGGGAGCAGAAGGGTGAGAAGGAAAATTTACAAAAGTACATGATCATCACTAGAAAGGACAACTACCACCTTCTGCTATTCTCATGCCACCTATGATAGTTTCAACAATTACGCATCTTTTTAATTCACCTTCTGGTGTGGAAACTGTAATCGCAAAAGGTAATTCAGTACTTTCTACTGTACCTGTTTGAGTACTTTCTACTGTACCTAGATAATTAAAAATGATGGAATCAGCAGAATCAGTAAATCCGGTACAATCTGTATCACAAATACCTGTAGCAAGTTTAATCATTCCGGCTTTAATTTCACCATTGGAATTTAAGCTTTGTTGTATACCATCTATTTTTACTTCTGGAGGATCTTCAGTAGAAATGAATTCAACAGTTACATTTTCCTTTTTAAATTTGGCTTGACTTTGCCCTTTCTGTAAAGCTTGTAACACTTGACTATTAACACTACGAATCCGCTGTCTTGTAATCAAAGCATTCCAAGCAGGAGCAGCGATCGCTGATAAAACTCCTATAATTAAGAATACTATAACCAGATCAGTAAAACTAAAGCCAGCATCATGTTGATTACGTCGGTGAGATACTTTTAGGAAAGTATGATGTAGAAATTTCAATAATATTTTTGTTTTCATGTCATTCTAGTTTTTTACATACATGAAGCCTCGGCGCTTTTGACGAATGCCTCCCAGTATTAGATACCACTAAGAGCACCCACTTGAGCAGTTGCACTTGGGCAATAGCTTGAACCCTTATCACTCTCACAATCTTCGGGGTTCTGGAATTGTCCTGGAATCCTAATTTTGGCATTGCCTAAAATAGTCACTTTCGTCAGTTTATGTTGAGCAGTAACTGCTGTTGGTGCTTCTGCACTGAAGTCTGCTATATAATTTACTAATACTTCTGAGTTGGGGAAATCTCCAGCACCCTTGATTAACTCCTGTGGATTTTCCACATTTGTCAAATTATTGGGTTCAAAACCATTATCAGGTGCTTCTGTAACGTACTCATTACTTGCTAAGTATTTTGGGTTATCCCTGATTTCTAATCTTGCTATGCGTGATGGGCATGGAGTTTGTTCGCACCAAACAGAATCAGTGTCAGTTTCCTCTACCAGATAATAAGTGACTAAGGAAAACACAAAGGCATCATCGCATAACGTGGAGTTATTCTTACAGTAATCTTGATCACCACTGGCCGCATCCTGATCCAAAGGCAGTGCATCTTCTATATAATTCCGCTTCCAGAATACAACTATTGCAGTGCCTACATCTCGAGCAATTGCTTCATCTCCATCAACAGTTGGCTCCTCCTCCACACACTGAGCTTTATCTTGAATACACTTAACTTCTTCTTCAGTGTAAATATAAAAAGCCTGACTCATATCTTGAGCAATATAGTCCATTGCTGCTTGAATCTCCTGCTCAGTACTAGCTTTCGCTTCTTCTTTCACATCTCGATTGAGTATATCAACAACAAAACTCAATAAAGGAATAGTAATTAAAAATGCAATTATTGTTCCTACTAAAAGCTCAATCATGGTAAAACCAGCAGTTGATTCTAGAGCCGATCGCCTCTGCTGGTTTCTTATTCTTAGGAGTGAGTAGAGTAAAGTTTTCATATTTTCTCAAATTTGCGCTAATCCGCCTAATTATGTATAGAAAAATTTTTTGTTCGTAGTTGCGATGCGGCGCCATTAAAAATATATATAGCGTGGTTAAAGCAACCACAAAGTTTTATTTATCAGTATTATAGCAGAGATAATATAAAACTGTAGGTGGGGTGAAGCGCCAGCACCACCCTACATAAATTACTGATTAGGTTAGATCATGTTCAGAGCAACATGTTCGGAGCAACTGTAGGTAGGGTGAAGCGCCAGCACCACCCTACATAAATTACTGATTAGGTTAGATCATATTCGGAGCATGAGTTATAACAAAGCTTGCTCCATACAACCATTGCTTTATCCTCCTTCCCCCCTTTCTATCCCTCCTAGCCCCTCTTGCCTAGGGAGGAATTAGAAGATAGATGCTGCGCTTTTTGTTTGATGGAGGACGCCGGGGGGATTACCCTTTGTAAAAAAGGTAGGGGAAATCAAACCATCTATTTCTTGATTTATTTATAATTATTCAAGCCAACATGATGTTATACTATGTCCGCTAGAATAGCGATAAATCAAATTTAAACTCCTCTAACCACGCTATAGTTGTAATGGCGCTTGCATCCCAACTACGAACAAAGTTTTTTTATACCCAATTAAACGAACTTGATGTTACACCTACGGCAGCTTGCTACAGTTACAGCAGCAATTTTTTATGATCAGCATTTAACCACCTTAATTTGTTCCTAAGCGATCGCGATATTTCTGATATGAGTTCTCACTAGCAGAAATTTCTGTTTTAGTTGTAAACAGAGGCCTTTCTCCGTCACTGGTTCTGGATGCCAAACCCGTGTTACTGATAGAGGTTGATATAGTTTCTCCTAATAGATCTACTCCCTCTACACCACTACCTCTATAAACTCGTACAAATAATGCATAACCATCTTCAGGATCGATGGAAGTTCCATGAAATCCTACAGCCTGTACAACCATATCTGTTAGTCCAGTACAGCCACCTCCATCACCTCCATCAACGCAGTATAGTTGACCGTCAACACTACCATAATTTACAGTGGTAGTACAGTATTCATTTTGATCTGGCGGATCTGGACAATCTAACGTTCCCGGGCCTGTTATTTTCTCATCTCCTGGTGTTGATAAAGCAATTGCCGGAGCAGCTATACTTCCTGCTCTCACTCCATCAATATAACTCCTAGCCGCCAAAGCGGCTAATTCTATCCGTCGTGCTTGAACACGAGTACCGACTGATATCGCAATTACAGGTGCAACTGCGCTCATTAATCCTGCCACCATAATCATTGCGACTAAACCTTCCATAATGGTGTAGCCTGATTCCGATGAACGGGGTAAATTGAGTGTTTTTTTCAACTTAATCATCATTAGCCTCCTGTATACTCGTCACAAAAATCTGTAGTAGGACGTATTGCATCTCCCACAGCATTACCACTATCTGTCTTAGAACACAACAATGTCTGTATCCATCGATCATCAATACCTACTTCTCGGTAATATTCTCTTGTATTTACAGGATCCATAGTACTTAACTTAGCAGCAAATAAGTCTGGAGATTGAGACAGTAAACCAACATCATAGCTCCATTCTCTTGTTGGTGGAGTTGATGCAGGAGCTGTACCACCAGTTTCTCCAGCGTTGTACTTCCCGTAAGCGTTGTCAAAAATCTGAGGAGGAGTGGGTTCTAAGACATGCTGATACGGTGCTGTAGAATAGGCACTCCGCCTGAGTTGAACAAAGGCTCCTGAAATTTCGGAAGTTTTACCTTGCCAGTTTTCTATGAAGCGTGGCAAGTTTGGCAAGCCTCCATTTGTTTCACCAGTATTGGAGCTTAACACCCTCGGAGGAACGTCACCTGTAGCCATCATTACGTTAACTGTTGTATCCGCTTCGACTGGCATTTGCCATCTGGTCTTACTTTCAACTGTATTTCCCTCTGGAAAGTTATTTTGAGGTGCAGCTGTTGTAGCATGAATCTGCAATGCAGGTATTAATGGTGGTTGCATGGTTGTGCCACTTAACTTACCAATGCTCTTGTGATTGTAGAATAAAGGTTGATTTTTATTCCAACCCCCTTGTGTCCGAAACCACAAAGCATTATTTCTGAGTCTAGCGTTTGTACCATTTGGTGCTTCTACAACAACATCATTAGGATCATTAATACCTAAAGGAACCGGTTGTCCTCCTTTTAAAATTAGCAGAAAACTAGGATCACGAGAGAATGCTACACGACGTGGATAGCGTTGATATGCTGGTAGCGGAGGTTGTGCTGTTGTACCAGAACCTGCATAATCTGTTGACGTTAAGCCTAATAATTGATCAGCTTGTTTAATACCAGGACTGGCTATATTACCATTTACAACCCCCCAATCTTGTGGTCGACAGGAAGATACTGGCAACCTAAAACACATTTCCATTAGATATTCGTTGAAGTTTTCACGTCGTTGCACAGGAGTAACAAAGTTATTGAAGTAGGAACTGTTAGGGGGTGCGTCACCTGTATTTGTCTTATATCCTGCATCAGTATAAGTTCCATTTGTTCCCTCTATCAAAAAAGCTGCTCCACTACTGAGACCATTAGTAGAAAAATTATTAGCATAAAAACCATTAATCAAACGAGCAGCTTTTGTTGTGATGTCTGTTTCTGCAACATCTGTATCATCAATTTTACCATCTCCATTGAGGTCAACTTCTACATCCTCTTCATTAGTAGTAGTAGTAGGATCTTGAACGCCATCTCCATTTATGTCATAACCCTCCTCAGTAACTAAATTACCTGCATTATTTCTATGGTCAAAATCTCCTTCATTCCGGAAGCCTGGGCGGAAACCATTAGAAAGTATTGTCAAAGAATCCGACATAATTTCAACCGGACGCCATTTATCGCCACCCCCTGCACCACCACAATTACCAGGTATCCTGGGGTCACCACCACGACAAGCAAATTCAGTATCTAAGACTTTGTTAGGATTGTAGTAAGCATTAAAATCCCAATCAATAGCACCATCTAGAAACTCATAGTGGTCGTGGAGGTTGAAATCACCCTTGATGTAAGTCGGAACATTACTGATCAATATCAAACCTTTTTCTTTCACTACATCTTCTATTGTACTAACATCATTGGTACCACCCCGGTTTAACTCTGTACCATTGACCAACATAATGCCATTAGGACGACGAGTGGGGTCCAACTTGGAGTCAGTAGGACTTAATAGCTCACTTTCGTCATCATCAATACCAGGTCCATCCTCATCAGGCTCGCGATGGCTCCTGTCTGGCAGTGCATCATCTCGGCTAGCATAAACCAGACCACTGTATGGTAATAAATATTCTGGCTCTAATGCAGGTATTCCCACAGCATTAGGAGTTATTTCTGTATTCCGCAGCACATCCATATCTAACTGAGTGACTCGAATTTCCAGTGGTTGCCTTTCCTCTAGAGGTAATTGGTATTCTCCTGTCAGCTCAGCCGGTTCGTCCAAAGTACTACTCAAGGTAAAAGTTTCATCATTAACAGTATCTTCATTATCTTTATCGATCGCTTGAATTTCTCGTGGGTTTAAAAATGCTGTTTCTGTAATCGCACCATGAGGAATTTTTGAATCATCAGCAGTTGTGGGATTGAGACTATCATCCAAAATTCCTAGAGCACAGAGAGTTGTATCTAGAGCAGATTCATCAGCTATGCTCAGTGATTCACCATCGGCTAGCTTAGTCAGAGCATCCCTGAGAGGTTCATTAGCAAATCTGCCATTTGGGAAAACATAGTTCGCTTGTGTTGCTAGCTCTCCTGGATCAGTGAATAAACCGTTAGCCTCCTTTGTTGCAGTTGTTGGCCTGGTTAGTGGTTCCCTAATTAGATTGTAAACTATCCCATTATGTGACTTACCATCTGCAGCTGCATCCCAAGGTAGACCATTTAAATTTTTGCTAGTTGTTGCATCTGTCGGATCGTAGTAGCTACTAATGCAGGCGAGTGGAGTTTGAGTGGGTGTGCTACCTTCATCAAAACCATTATTGGCGTAATGATATACTACTGTTGCTCGCATCCTTAGGTCGCCCTTCTCATATTTGTCAGTTTTAGGGTCTATTGTTGGAGTTCCTGCTGTTTCTCCTGATGCATAAGGAACCCATCCACCTGACTCATTGTCATATACCTTAAATGCCGAATTCGATCCTAAAGGCACAGGGGACATTGGCATCAAATCAGGCCATACTATCGGAAATGCTTCTGTAACAGTCGTTGCTGGGTCATCATAAGTATCACTGCCATTAATTGTTGGTGGTGGTAAAAATGACTTTATGCGATCATAGACTCCTGCACCTGTAATTACCCTTAAACCTCCGTATCCCTCAGTAGCACTATTTGGGTTTTGTGCTGCTGCCAGTTCCCATTCGCTATTTCTATCTACCTCACCCACATCAGCAAACGCTGTGATTTGAGTTTGACGCCATCGACATTCATCTGCACTCTCATCAATATTTTCACAGGTACTGTCATCATTGCTCCAGGATTCTCCTGCTCCACCTTCATCCCCACCTAAATACTGCTTGCTATCGCCCCCAGCAAATGGAACATCCTCATCTTCTATAGATTCATCATATCTGAGAGCTGGTAAATTATTTCCTACTGCTATGCGATCGCCTAACAGTTCTTCTGTTCCTAATTCCTCCAATTCAGCTGGTCTTGTGGCTGGTGGTTGGCCTATTTGTAGTGTTAATCCTGTATTAGTATTGGTATCAGCTACCCCAGCATTTCCGCCTGTAGGTAGTATCCAATCATCTTGTGGTCTTAGGTCATTTCCATTACCTTTTACCCCTTCATAACCATATAAGGGAAATTCCTTCAGCCCCACTTCTGCAAATGGAACTTTTCTCGTGCGGTCTTCAAAGTAGTTCTCTAATGCTTCCTGTCGAGCCTCATCATATGGCTCTCCTTCAGCAATACGTTGTAGCACTCTCTCGGTAACTGTGTCTGGATCGCCATCGCCCGAGTCTATGTGATCTTCGACCATTTCCTCTATGCGTTCAAAGTAAGCATTATCGTTAAAAGTTACACCGAGAGGATTGCTCCCATCTGCTACTGATTGAACAGCGTCGCTTAATTTTACTATGCTTGGGTCCGCGTTTTTTCCTTTAAATAAATGCACTTCCGGTTCTATTCCCTCTGAGCTTCTACGAACACGACCGTGAATCAACTCACCACCAATCAATATTTTGCTGTTCTCAGCTTGATAAAAACAGGAACTCCTACCGCTAACTTGATAAAATTTCAGTGGGGTATTAAAGGATGTCACCATCAAGTTACCGTTGGCCACTATCCGTCCATTGAGATTAAATTCAAAACCTGGTGCAGCCTCCAGATCATCGTTATAGAAGACTACGTTATTTGTAATCGGATCCTGACTATAATCTCGTTGATATTCTAATGCGGATAGAGCAGGTGAACCTTGATATTTTTCCTGATCTGTTCCCTGTGGTTCAGTTATCGGTACATTAACTGTGTAGACAAAAATACTTTTCTTAAGTTGGGTTCCTGTTTTATACCAACCTAGACTCGATATTAAGTTAGAGCTTGTGTTTATCGCTTCACATAAGGGTTCTGTTTTAGTCAAATTTTCCAGTACAGGTTGTGGTGGTGTTCTTGCTTCTAGAGGTTGGTATTCTCTACCAACCTCAGGAGTACGGAGGAAAATTCCATATATGGTATAGGTGTCATATAGACCATTGTTGTCTGTATCCACCGGATATCTCCAAGCTGTATTGATTACTTCGTCGTCTTGGACACTACCATCATCTATTGCAGTTCCTGCGCCAAATTCTTGAATATTACCATCACCATTTAGGTCATAGCTTACCTCAAGTTTTTCCTCATCTCCAAAAGTATACTTATCGTGTTCTTCCTCCATATCTAGATACAGAGTTTTATAGAGCAAATCTTCTGAGGGAGTTCCTGGAGGCAAAGTAGGATCACCTCCATTTGCTGCTCCCTTCAACAAATAATCAATTTTAGCTGCCGCCCTTTCCAAAGCTGGAGTCGCAGCAGTCAAAACCTGCTGGTTAACCTTAACATTCCTAGCTACATCGGCCCTGTCAAAAGACCTAAGCAAAATAGCAATACTCAGCAAAACCACCACTAACAGTACCATTGTGACTGTAGGTAAAATAAATCCTGTCCGTGAGTACCTACCCCTACCATTAATAACTATCCACAACTGCCATAGGGATATACTTAACTTTTTTGCCATATATCGATATCTACTCTCGATTTTACGCAGAATATTTGAAACATTATTAAGTAACTTCTTCTTAAACATAATTACCTTCCTGCCGCCTTGTTTTAATGGTTTGGAGGCCAATCCCAATTTTATGTAACAATTACTATAATCAACGAAACTCAGTCCATAGCTCTATTTTGAGCATAGATACCACCTCAGCCGCACCCTCAAAAATACAGAATATTGGGCAGCACAACCAAATATTCAGAACAGATAGCACCACACCAATATTATTCCCAAAATTAACTATTAATCTATCTCGATGCTTAAAACCCACATCCCCCACGTCAAATTGTAATATCAAAAGTAGTACAGAAAACGGGAATTCAATAAGTATCAATACTCTGGACTATCTTCTGCTCAACTTCCATCAGGATTAAAATGTGTGGCAATTTTCAGCATTTGTACTTAAATTTCTCCCTCTTCTTTCTTTCCCTTCTGCCCTCTGCCCTCTGCCCTCTGCCCTCTGCCTTGACAATATATACTACATTATGAAGTGGGGAATGTAGGTTAAAATCTCTGTTTTATCCTCCCTACCCCCGTTCCCAAGGGGGGGAGAAAAAAATAACTTCTGAATGTGCCTACTGGCTTGGCACAGTTAAAATTGTAGGTTGGATAGAACGATAGTGTGAGGTTCGCTTATCCGTAGGATCAACCCAACAAAGCCTTATGCCAAATCTGGTTATTGTAGGGTAGTTATCTCCTATCCCCAAATCCTCTCTAGGCAGAGACTTTGACTTTATTGAATACCTCCTTACTAAAGCGGATTTGTATTATATAGGGTTTGCTGAAAAAGTAAGGAAAGAGTTGATTAGTTACTCATAAAGGAGGAGTAATATATTTTTTTATTATTTATAACATTAAGAAACATAATTTATCCTGATTTCATAATCGTGAAAGTAAGAGATTGTTTGTAAAACTGAGATGAAATTCTTGCGTAGGGTGGGCAATTGGGTCCATATCTCCTTGTAATCACAAGATGTTTAGTTGTCCGCCGCCGGCCACCAGAATTCAACATTTTAGCTATCTTAATATTGGCTTTACAAAAAGTCTCTCAGCCATAATTACCCATCGGTTTTCATCAGAAAACTGGCCATTAAATGGTAATTGAAAATTTTCTGGCTCTTGGACTCCTGGTTCGATTTTTCGGTACATGATTAAGCCGCGATACTGCTGACGCAACGCGACCTGATCCCACTAACTAATACAAGATTTTTCCTACATTTTACTACTTGATCAGGGTATCATTACTGATTACTGGTGTCTGAAACTCAGACAGTGAAACTTTTTGACTTTATTCAGCAAGCCCTATATAAGTTGGGTTTCGGTGCCTCAACCAAACCTACGCCTACGCCTATTTCCCTGAGAAATCTGGAATTGATAATAAAGAAGGTAGAGAATTTATTTCTGCCTCCTACCTCTAGTTCCCTCCTAGGAAAGGGGGCTTAGGAGGGAGCAAGCGGGGGGACATCTGCCAACCTACTTAAAATATACTCCTGCTGAGATTGATTAAATACCTGATAAAACTTTTCCGATTTAGTGTTTACTCTTCCCTGATTAATTATTCTCCCCGACTGTTCTCTAACTAAAGATTTAGCCGCTGCCTGATAATCTGTCAACATTTTCTCATCAAATTCTACACCCATAAATTTACATAATTCCTCTAATACAGTGGGCGTATCTTCTACTAATTTTTCATACTTCACTAAAGTATGATTCTGTTTGTGTATATGCTGCTGAGTAATATTCACAGCCTCAAGCCATCTATCAATACAATGCTCTATATCAAATCCGCCATACCAAAATTTAGGGTTTTGATTCGACACTTCATAAAGTGAAGCAATTACATCAACCCCATTTCTTTGAATGTGAATAAACTTGGCTCGCGGAATCGTCTTTTCGATATAGTCAATATGACGTAGATGTTCGGGAGTTTTTTCTAACCAAATATTTTTACCTTGTTCCTCGGCTAGCAGATTCATAATTTGAATAAATTTGCGAGTATATTGCCATGTAAATAAAATATTTTTAGGTAAATATTGCAGTAAGTCTGGACGATTCATTTCCTTTTCGAACAAAGTCACTAATCTAAGTCTTAACCGTCGCGAAGCCATACCAAATATTCTTCTTTTTGGTTCATTATTTGGTAATAAATAGTGAAAAAATTTTGTTTCTGGCAAAGAAATGATTTCTGGATGAGCTGCTAATAAACTTTGTAAATATGTAGTACCAGAACGAGGACAACCGACCAGAAAGAATGGCAATTTTAATTTAGATCCCATCTCATCAAACCTACTAAGCAAGCAAATCTATAAATAACTGTTTCGCTGTTTTTCCTACCACATCCCAATTTAATCTTTGTTGATATTCATTAAATGATGACATTGCTAATTTTTGATATTTTAAATAATCACTCATCTGGGAAATTATATAATCACAGTATTCTCTGATGGCTGCATCTAAAGCAAAAGTTTGACCATTAACATCTGCTTTAATTATAGTAGGAATACCTGCTATCGCTGTAGTTAAACAAGGTACTCCAAAAGCATTTGCTTCTATCAAAACATTGGGGGTACAATCTTCTCTAGTAGGTAAAATCATAAAATGAGCATCAGCTATTAACTGTCTCATTTTTGATTCTCCTTCTGGTTTCGACTTATCAATGTATCCAACTATATTAATAAAATCTGGCACAGGTTGAATCTGAGGTTTACAGCCAATAATTGTTAGTTCAGCACTGCAACCCATTTCATTTAATTGTTTCGTAACTGCAACTGCTATATCTCCACCTTTTCTCTCCCAAGATATGCCACAAAAAACTAACTTACAAATATTTTCTGGTCTTGATTTAACAAGATTTTCTACCTCTGTAGCACTTCTTCCTGGCTGGAGTTCAATATTAGCGCCCCTAGGAATTACATGAACTTTGGATTCATTAATTTGATAATGTTTAATGGCATTTTCTGCAGCCCAATCAGAAGTAAATATCAAAAGTTGGCATCGAGCGATCGCTGCTTTTTCAGTTACATATATATTGTTTCTAGTCTCTCGACAAATATTACTTAATCTAGGGTAGTAACCTATTAAGTCTATTGTTAATGTATCTAACCATAAAACAATTGGTTGTTTACATTGTAAATATGCGACTGTTTGAACACCTTCTGTAGCTAGTACAATATCTGATTCTAATCTAGGTAGTTTTTGAGCCACTTGGCGAGCATAATCTCGACATATAATGGGGTCGGCCCATCGATAATAATCTTGTTTAAAAAGCTTACTATAAAATAACCAATTACTTCTTGTCATCCATGAATAATGTTTTTCTAGAGGTCCAAGATAGTCAATCAGAATATTCTGATTTTCTAAAGTTTTTGCAATGTAGCTATTTGACCCATAATTCCCTTTCTTATTAGAAGGCCAACTAGCATGATTCTGAACATCATAGGTCGTCGTATAAGATATTCTCATCAAGATACCCTTAATTGATTGACTTATTTTTATTCTCTGAAAAATTAAATATTACTACGCTTTCATCTTATTAATTTCCCAAAAGTTCCATAAATAATTTCTTAGCTTTTTGACCAGCAACTGACCAGTTGAGACGGTGCAGATATTCATTGAATGATGACATAGCTAATTGTTCGTATTGTTGATAATTGGTTAAGAAATTAATTATATATTCACAATAATCATCTATTGAGCCATCCACTGCAAATAGTTTGCCATTAATGTCATCCTTAATTATTGTTGGTATTCCCGCCACATTTGTTGCCAAGCAAGGCACCCCGAAAGCATTTGCTTCTAGCAAAACATTAGGATTAATATCTGCTTGAACTGGTAATATCAAAAAATGAGATTCACCTATTAACTGACACATCCGCGATAAACCTTCACTTTTAGACTTATCAATATATCCCAATGGTTTCACGAAACTGGGTAATGGTTCCTCGGAAATAGGTTGACAGCCGATCACTATTAATTCTGTGTCTAAACCTAATTCATTTAACTTCTTTGCCACTTCTAGGGCAATATTTCCACCTTTTCGCTGCCAATCAACCCCAGAAAAAAGTAGCTTAACAGGTTTAGTTCCTCTAGATTTAATTAAATTATTAATATCTTCAATACTTCTGTTGGGCTGTAATTCTAGATTTGCTCCTCTCGGAATTACTTGAATTTTTGAACTTTCAATTCCATAGGTTTTAACTACTGTTTCCACTGCCCAATCTGAAGTTACTATCAGAAGTTGACATTTTTCTAGGGCAGCTTTTTCCATGGCATAAATATTATTCTTTGTTTCCTGGCAAAGGTTACTGAGATAAGGATAAAAGTTAATTAATTCAGCTAAGATTGTATCTATCCAAATAATTAATGGTTGTCTACATTCCAGGTGGGCAGTAGGGGTTGCTCCTTCCGGAGAAAGAACTATTTCTATATCTGAATTGGCTAATTTTTGGGCTACCTGGCTGGCATAATTTTTACACACAATGGGTTCAGCCCAACTGTAATAATCTGTTTTAAATAAGTTGTGATAAAACAGCCACTTACTTCTAGTCAGCCAAGAATTTTTTTTTTGTAAAGGCCCTAAATAATCAATTACAATATCTTGATTGATTAAAGTCTTGGAGATATAGTTACTTGAGTCATAATTTCCTTTATTATACTTAGACCAAGTAGCAGGATTTTGGGCATCATAAGTCGTAACAAAAGCAACTTTCATGTATTACTCTTAGTATGATTTTTGTCAGTACAAATATATTCAAAGTATTCAATAGTCCTCAGACTTAACTGTGACCATTCTAAGTTTTCTAAATTAGCTTGTGGCGATCGCTCCTCCTTAACAGCCCACTGCAAACCTGACTTTAAAACCTCTGCTGTCAACTCTCCTGAGTACAACTTCACCCACTCTTGCCCCACTTGTGCTTGCAACTCTGGCATTGCACCTTTTTGAGGTACTAATACTGGACAATCAAAAGAAAGAGCTAACAATGCACTACCTGAATTTAAAATTTCTTGAAACGGTAGTACGACTAAATCAGCAGCCCGAAAATATTCCTGTAACTTTTCATTAGGGATAAATCCCAACTTTTGTTTGATCTGAGAACTATTACCTGTCGCTTCGGATATTTGAGTCTCAAGTGCTGGAACTTCTATTTGGCCTGTTACTAACAACATCCAGTCAGTAGGTGCTAACTCTTGAAATACTTGGACTAAATGAGGCACATTTTTGTAATAGTCGATGTAACCCAGAAATAACAATAAATGACACTCAGAGGGAATATCTAAATTGGCTCTGGCTACCTGCCGATCAATCTGATTGGGGTAAAATTCTCGATAATGACCATGAGGAATAACTGTATGGGGGCGATCGCTCAATTGAGGAAAAGTTGATTTAGCCCACTCCCTACTGATTTGACAATGACTAATGCACCCATCAATACGCTTGATGAACTCTGACTGAAACCAAGCGGCCAACTTGGGATGCAATATTGAGTGTGGGTACTGGTCATGAATCGTCCAAATAATCTTTGTTCCCCTCGTCTTAACCCAGTCGATAGCTAAAAGCATAGCTATTGCTCGTACACTTGCTACAACTAAATTTGGATGACGGACTATAGTTTCTGTAGGCCAATGCAGGTGAAAAATATCATGATGCTGGCGCAGTAGTCGGCTCAAAGAAAATTCTGTAACTGTTATCCCTTGCTGAACAATTTGAGAATATAACAGCCAATTATAGGGGTTTTTATACTTTGTTTTAAATGCTGGCCAAGCAATAACTTTCATCTTCAGGACTTATGCAAAAACCCTATATGTAGTCAATTAAAATTATAATACAACAGTATATATAACTCTGAGAACCCCCAAATGGGTAAGTCCTGGTCTTAAAATGTTGCTCTATCGCTGCATTATAATCTACCATTTAATGCCAGGAGGAAAGCAACCAGCAAATAAATTACTTCCTCCTGACTTAAGAACAGACTCAGCTACTCAAATCAAAACCTGATAAATTCCTTAGTATAATTTTTCTGACTCTTGGCTTCAGATTCTACTATTAATGATTATCTAAAGTTTGGTTAACACGCCTCACCAAAACTGTAAGTATAGCCATCTGATTTATGTAAATGTTTATAGTGCTTGTAGCTGATGCCTTGTACAGTTTCAGTCTGAGTTTTTATATTAAAATAACCAGTTTTTATCACCGCAACTCGACCGATATTAAGTCCCAATCTTTTGACCTTGATTGACAACAGCTTTAACAATATCTCCAGTTGGAAAACAATAGAATAAATTTTTATGAGTAATGGTTTATTTCTGGGAAAACCATATTTATCAACTAGGCATATTTAAAGATTACTTTTAGTTAAATAACCATTTTTCCACAAATAGAAAGGACTGATCAAGCTATTAATGTACAGTTCCAACTCACAAGCTGCTACTAAATCTGTACGTAACTGGAAGCCATACTTAAAGAGCTGGTGGATAATTTTCCTAGTGTCATTTGCCGTATAAACTAACAAAGCTAATGGTCTTAACCAT
>JAJEAQ010000043.1 GCA_022822685.1 Trichodesmium sp. jk18x7bins.61 | reverse complement strand
GGAACAACAATTTTTGGCCTACATAAAATTATCAATAAATATCTAAAAGCTGAGAATGTGCAACGGGAAGAAGTGATTTATGTTGGTGATGAAACTAGAGATATTAATGCTGCTAAAAAAGCTAAAATCAAAGTAATAGGGGTAACTTGGGGATTGAATTCTAGAGAAGCATTATCTGAATATCAGCCAGATGCTTTAATTCAACATCCGCAAGAATTAATTCCAGTAATTAATAAATTTTGAAGCAGGCAAAAAATGGATTTAATGATGATTTAGCTGTAGCCAAAAATCTGATCTGATTTGGTAAACAATTGATTATCAACACCCCCTGCTCAGATTCCCCAAATGAAATATCTTGAGTTTGGGTTTGTTTTGGTTCTTGCAAAAGTTGAATTTGGAATAAACCTAAATCATTGTGTACAACTTGTGCTTTTCCTTCCTTGAGAAACCGTCTAAGTAGTCGGACATAACTTTTTGTATCTATAT
Organism: Trichodesmium sp. jk18x7bins.61; assembly: GCA_022822685.1. Lineage (GTDB taxonomy): Bacteria > Cyanobacteriota > Cyanobacteriia > Cyanobacteriales > Microcoleaceae > JAJEAQ01. Next base: position 5,058 of record JAJEAQ010000043.1, on the reverse strand, counting down.
AAAGTTTTGTAAATACACCAAAAACATTTGTGCCACTGTAGTTGACATTATTTTTACATTTCTAAACACAGAGTTGTTTATATATGTCCGACTACTTAGCTCGTGATGCCTTCATGGGCATTAAAGATTTACCTTCTGCTGATAGTACAGAAACACGAATCATAGAGATAATCCTTGAGTGTCAAGTTTTTAGTCCAAATGCCGCCAATTCTGCAAAAAATTCCTCTCTAAAAGCACCGTAATAGGGTTTGAAGATTTACCAAGCAAGCTAGGGAAATACTCGGTAGTTCGTACCACAGGCGAATCTCATGTGGTAGATAATGCTTGCCCTTATAACCTGATCTTTACAAGCCTCATCCGTCTACACGGTGGGTGAGTTGACTACCATGTTGGGATGTTAGGTATAATAAAACTCCACACTGATCGCTCAGCAAGTTGGAGAGTAATCCCCCACCCCAAAAGGGGGACGGCGACTAAAGTCCCTCGCGTCGCTTTTCCGACTCCAGCTAAAGCATGGAGGCTTCTAAGCTCCCGATTTTTTTTAGGTGATACCCAAATTAATTGCGATTAAAATCGATACGTATGGCTAGGGGAAGAGAAGTCATCATCATCAAAAGCAACACTACCACCACCGACTGCAACTAAGTCAATTTGCTGGCGGTAATAATCAACACTCTTAACCTGTACTTCTACCATATCCCCTAGTCGATACTGGTTACGATTTTTCCGTCCGACTAGAGTTTGCTGTCGAGAGCGATACTCATACCAATCATCTTTTAGAGAAGATACATGAACTAAACCTTCTACTCTGAAAGTTTCTATTGAGTGAGAAGGAATTTCAATTTCTACAAAGAAACCATAAGACTGTACACCAGTAATCAAACCTTGGAAAGTTTGTCCAGTGCGTTCCTTCATTAATCCAGTTTTGATTAATCCCTCTAAATCTTCTTGGGCATCTTGCACCACATTTTCTCGTTCAGTTAAATGCACGACTACTGATGTTAACTGTGCTTCCAAATCTTGCTGTATTTCTGGAGGTAAAACATTCCAGGTAATTTTGCCATGGCACGAAGAATGACCAAGTTCAACACCTTCTTTAGAACGACTCGAACGGCGATCGCGCCCTTCATCAAATACTGTATGTAATACTCGTGAAATTAGTAGATCGGAATATCTCGAAATTGGTGATGTACAATGAACATAACCATGTTGCAATGCTAGTCCAAAATGAGGTTGAGCTGTAGTACTGTAAATTGCTGGTTTCAACGTATCTTCCAGCAAATATGTCAGCACCCTTTCTGATTTATGCGCAGTAAATTCTGCAATAAATGCTTGATAGTCAGCAGGTTGTACATATTCTTCATCTTCTAAATATAAATCAACCCCAAGATTGTTGGCCAATTTCACAAATTCTTGGATATCTCCGGGCTCGGGGGAATTTTGGACTCGATAAATTGCGGGGACTCCCAGTGAGAGTAAATGACTAGCTATTGCTTGATTTGCTAGAACGATTAATTCTGCAACCATTGAGCGTGCTGGAAACACCTCGGACGCTATCATTGCTCCCAACTCTCCCTCATCATTGTAATAGCTTTTTTCATCGGGTAAATTTAGATCAAAAGCGCCTCTGCGCAATCTGGCATTGCAGACGGCTTGATTAACTGTATTGAGTTTCTTAATTATATTCTCCAGTTCCTCTGAGATTGTATTATCAACTAACTCCTCTGTGCTATCACTCAGAATTTGTCTTGTTTGTTCGTAGCTAAGATAATAATCTACCTTCACCACACTAGGTTCAATTTCAAACTCAACTATTTGACCGTTTTTATTGACAGTGATTAGGATCGATATAGCCAGTCTATCTGCTTCTGGTAATAGAGAACAGTAATCAGTCGATATTACCTCTGGCAATATAGGAATTACTGTATCTCGCAGATATATACTTATAGCTCGCTTCCGAGCTTCTTTGTCTAGTTGTGAGTCTGGTTTAACAAAGTAGGCGACATCAGCAATATGAACTCCAACTCGCCAATAACCAGAGGCAGTTGTTTCTATACTTAAAGCGTGGTTAATATCTTTCTTTTTTGCATCTCCAAAAGAAACTGTGAGTAAATCGCGCAAATCTAATCTATTTTTCTGATCGGCTTTCGTGGAGTGCCCAACTAGAGATTCAGTTTCTTTAAGCACAGCATCAGAAAAAGATCGAGGTAAGTCATGCTTGCAACATACTATATCTAGGTCATTTGCTGCTTCTGCATCTGAACCCAGAATCTGCACCACTTTTCCAATCGGACGTTTTTCCCCTAGTGGATAGCGCAATACTTCCACATGGACCAAATGGTCTATGGCATCTGCTAAGTTAGGACCTTCTGGAACTAAGTCTAGCTCAAATAGCAGGCGATCATCTAAGGGAACTGCCCGATAGTATGCTTCACCATTGTGCCCATTAATTTGTTTAATTCTTGCTAGTAAAGAAGGATTAGCACGTTCTAATATTAATTTAACTTCTCCTTCAGGGCTCCGACGGCGACTGCCTTCTTTGATAATTTTGACTAAGACGCGATCGCCATTCCAAGCATTGCTCAGATGACTTTCCCGGATGTAAATATCTTCTTTTCCTTCTGAGTCTTGTATGGCAAAGCAAAATCCTTTACTGGAGCAGCGCAATTTGGCTTCTACCACTGCTTCTTCAAAAAGTCGCCGATAGCGACCTTTATCTCTAGCTAAAACCCCTATTCTTTCAAGAGCATCCAAAGCGATTTGTAATTTGCGGATACTTTGATCATCTTGACAATCTAGTTTTTTCTCCACTGCTTTGGGAGCTACTAATTTTTCTTCACTCAAATTTGCTAGGAGTGTAGCGATGGAAAATTTCATGTAGCGTTCTATCCTTTTTGTGATTGATTCAGCTATTCTATAAATTAGTCTGCCTTTAACTATTAGACCTCTCCAGAAATTCAATTTTTGCCCTGCTTTTACAAGGGGACCTCATTTTTGAAGATGTCTATTGTATTAAGATTTTCTCAAGTGTAGACCTTAGTTCTCTTAATGTTACTAGCTTTTCTAGACTATATACCTACAAACAGTATTTGACTGAGCAATTACCACTTTTTTGTTTTTACAGCCTTTTAACGTCGGGAAAAGTCCAGCCCCATGGAAAAAGAAAAAAATTGATTGAAGCATTAATATCTGTATCAATTTTTAGCTGTCATTATTCATCATCATCTTCTTAGATACTGCAATTGATCAACATAAATTCGGGGTTGGTAATTTGAAAGATGATTCTCTTGTGGGGGTAATATTCCTTACCCAATATAGTTAAGTATTTGGCTCTTTCATAGGGAGATAGCCTGCTCAAGTTTCATCTCTTGATTTACCAACGCCATAAATTTATCTGTATATTCGGGTTGACATTCTATAACTTAGGTACGTTTTCGGCAATCACCGACATGAAAAGCTGTGGGAGATGAAAAGCTTTTGCGGCAATAGTACCTAGTCATTCAAGAATTGTCCCAATCAGAATCTAGTGAAGACTTATTCAATCCAGACTTAGCTGATTGACCTTTAGGTAAAAATTTTCCACTCTCCAGAATGTAATGGTAGGCTTTTACTCGTTAAATCTGTAAGATTTTAATTCTATGGAAAAATACTTTTCACCAGTTTTGATTAACTGGTGGGCTGTTTTGTATTGGAAATATTTACAGGTTCTAGCAAGACGCTAATGGATTCTACCTTCACGTTCAGCTAGTTTACGCCTAGCTTTACTTTGTATGCCAACGTTTTTTCTGACCTTGAGAAACCTTTTCTAGTTTTCCTAGATTTTTTCTCAAAGGTTTCAACACCCCCCGCTCCGATGCCCCATCCATCTACATGGTGGGGAGGAATTGCCGGCGTTTAATTCTGCCTGAAAACACCAATCATGGAGATCATCCTTGAGTGTCAAGTTATTAGTCCAAATGCAGCCAATTCGGCAAAGATGTCCTTTCTGCCTGCACCGTAATAGGGTTTGAAGATTTACCGAGAAGCGTGAAATACTTGGCAGTTCGTACCACGGGCGAATCTCTCGCGGTAGACAATGCTTAAGCTTGTCACCTGCTCTTCACAAGCCCCATCCGTCTACACGGTGGGGTCATTGACAGATGTTGACTACTCCCCGGACTGAAGTTATGGAGACCGTGATGCTCCTATACTAAAAGCGAAAAAGCGTTAGTGTAGGCTTCTAATGTCTGCTTGAGACGGTCAGAACTCCCCTCACGAGTATTCCCGTTACAGCATTTTATCGTGAGGTACGCGGGAAGCAAAACTTTGCTTTTTTGATTTTTAATTTTAGAGTGAGCATTTGCCTCCTGAGGTCGGAACTCCGCTTGCCTCCTGAGGTCGGAACTCCGCTTGCGGCTTCTTCCCTACTAGCTGTTATAGCACATTCAACGCCAGGATTCATAAGGAGCTGTGTGCGGAATTACTGACCCACAGTAGGCGCTCCGTCCCAATGTGACGCTGTCGCTTTCACCGTGGGGCAACTCCGGCGAGGAAGCTAAAATTTTCACTGTCGGCTTCTCCTGGAGTTAGGTGACGCTCCTACAGGTGACCCTTTCGCTTTTAGTGTAGTTGTTGTCTGCTTGAGACGGTCAACAACATCCAGGGAGATCTCCATAGAGCGCGTTTTAGAGTGAGGTAGCCTCAGATCCCACTGTGGCTTTTAAATTTCTGATTTTAGAGTGAGGATTACGGGCTTCTTCTCTATCTAAACCCCTCATGAATCCTGGCGATATCTGATAGCATATCCAACGCCGGAATTCATGAGGGGTTGTGTGGGTCAGTAATTCCGCACTTGCTCAACCCCGTCCCACACGCTCAAATTTTTCAGTGTGGAGCAACTCCGGTGAGTATGCTTAATAAAATCAGGAGTTTATACCATAGCTGAACGCACTCCACCTATAATTATTGGTTTAGATGAAGATTCATGTGCCTGGCTTGAGCTGAGGTACGAGCGCGAGTCATAAAAACTTTTGCTTATGAAACCTCTGGAAAAATAACCAACAAAAAAATCTGATGATG
>JAJEAQ010000317.1 GCA_022822685.1 Trichodesmium sp. jk18x7bins.61 | reverse complement strand
GGAACACTATCAAAAAATTCGCCAAGCTTTGTCTACTGATGGGTGGTTTGCAGTACAAGCAGGCTCAGTTGCTCCCGCCGAGATACATCTTCATGTGCGTGTGGTTAAGACTTTGCAGACTGTATTTAGTTATGTTAATTCCTTAAAACCTTATTCTACCAGCTATACATATCCATTAGGGTTTGTTGTTGCTTCTAACAAAAAATTTTCCCCTACACCACATCCAGAAGCTATTGACCATTTGTTGGCAGAGCAAACTACAGGTGGTTTGAAAGTGATAGATGGCATTTCTTTACTGGGTATGCTGCAGTTGCCCTTGAATATTCGACAGGCGATCGCCAGAGAAAATCAGATATATACTATGGCAAATCCACCAAAATAAACTTTGGTTTGATCTCAGGTATTAGAGTTCTCGCTAATTAATATAGATGAACAAAATCCCTAACACCTAGATGGAATAGTTATTTAGCTTTCTTTAGGCAAAAAAAGCTATAAGCTTTATATAGTAAGGGTTTTTGCCTTTTTATATTATAACCATCTTTTGTCACTCTCCGGAAAAATTTGCCATTTGTTCATCATATAGCTTTTTTTATATTAGTCGATGTAGCTAACGCTAGGCTTCGCCTACGCTGGATTTTTTACTAAGGAATGAGAATTTAATTACTTACATAATTTAGTCAGACTGAGGTTTAAACTATTTAAACTTTGCTCTTAAAATTATGTATTTTATTTGATCCTCATTCCTAATAATAAATACAAAAAAATGATTAGCGATCGCGAAGTATTATTGTCAGAGAAAATCAGATTTATACTATGGCAAATCCACCGAAATAAATTCGGTAAAAAGGAACCCGGGAGTAAGGATTGTCCATTGCGAGCATCTTACTCCCCTAGTGGAGGCAAGGGACAAGAGGAATGTGGGAGAAGAGGGCGATTATTTTTTGGTAGTCATGTATACTAATAGTGAAGTGAGATTAAGTACCTGAATGTACCGTTACCAAAATAATTATAATCCACCATTACCTATTTTTTTAACTAATTATCTGGAAATCATATTATATTAGAATTATATTAGTAATATAGATATTGAGCCTTACAGTAAGACTATCCCTGGTATCTCCTACTCTTCTATCAATTCATTTCTAATTTTTGAGTGCATCCTATTTTAATTCTATTTGTTTACCAGATATTTGTTATTGACGTAGTAGGCGATCGCTCTTGATGTCCTAGTCATGGATATCATAATTCTAGTAATATCGATTAAAATCAAAAAGTTATTAACCTTTTTTTAATTTACAAAAATTTGTTTATATACTACAATGATAGTTTTGGCAGATTCATAACCTTTACTCAAGGCTGATCCTAAACAAAAAGTAGTAAAGGGCCTTCCAAGCGGAGGAGTATAGAGAATTGTGGCAAAAGTTTAATTGCCTATTTGATCTCCCTACTGACTAGAGATTTATACCTAAGCGTGTCTATTTACTAACTGGGATCAATGAAATCAATAGTTATCATCCAAAAACAAAATACTAAGGGAAACCAAGGCCTTAACTAGAAGGATTTTCCTCAGTATTGCACAGATGCGATCTCTGAAGGCTAGTTGATTCAGTGTCAGGAACTAAAATGAGCGTTTTTTGGTTCCTATATATCAAGATTTAGAAAACTGGCAAATATTTATAGAACCCATTTGAGAGCTTGGTCAATATTAAGTTCTTTAGTAGGAGTTAGGTACTTAGGAGTTGGGGAAAAGCAATACAGAAAAATTAAATTTGAGGGCTGATTTTTTCCTAAAAACAGATACTTAAAAGAATTGCCCATGGTAATTATCTAGGCCTCAAATGGGTTCTATAGTTAACCCTGAAGCATATCTTATTCAGAAAAGTTAATTAATTAAACTAAATCAAAGTTTATTCATTAAAAACAAACAAAGGAGGTAATACCGTGAAAATCAAAACTCAACTACACACAGATGCAGTCAAAGAAGCTTTGCTATCTCTATCTGATATGGAATTGTATAATACTGTTCACAATTGGCTCGATCGAATATCTCAAAAATGTTGGGAAGCAGAATTGTTAGATGAAATGCAGTTTGGTTTAGGCTATGAGTTAGAGTCAGGAGAAACTCTACAATCTTATAGAAATTGGGATGAATTAATGTATGCTGAACCTGATTGTGAAGATGTCTATTTCATCTCACCATCACCTTTAAAATTACGCAGGTATATAGATAATATGGACTCACATTCTTTTTATCACAATATAATTTATATTGCTGGAAAAGCTTATAGTGATGGAGAAATGGGCTATCCAGCAAATTCTTTTTGTGATGGGTATCAATTTATGAAAAACTTAGTTGCTAGCTTGAAAAAAAGTCAATCTTGTCAAGACAGAAGTGAACGTTCAGAAATTTTCAGAATTATGAATCAAAATCCTAATAATGAGCAATTTTTTCAACTATCAGAACATTGGCGGGCTTATAGTGGAGGCAAAGTAACTGATTTTGTGCTGTTGACTTATAGTTAGTAATTGCGAATAGGAATATGGAAAAATACAGCAGGGAAGCACATAAATAATTTGAGGTTTTCAGAGTAGGTTATTTTACGTAATTCCCCATTTTAAATGAAAAATATTTCTTTTTGTTTTACGCAGCAATTACGGAAATATCGATTAGTATTTATCAAGAAAGAACCCAGTCGGGCTAAGTTAGAATTCATTGGAAAAAATCTGTCCGACTGGCGAATGTAGCTTGCTTAGGCGTGAAGCAGTATAAATGGGTTGAGAAACTCCCAGTCAAATTTTTGCTCTGGCGTGATTTTCAATTAGCGGTGGGCAGCAATCCCCTGCTAATTTTTCCCCTAGGCCTTCAGCTCCCGCTGCTCCTGTTGCTTTCTTCAATGGTTTGAGAACTAAGAAAAAAATCAAGAGCAGGTTAAAGTTTAAATTCATTTAATTTTGGTAAAGATTAAAAAATTGGCAGGAAAAATAACAGGATGTAAGGATGCAACAATACCTACGAATACTAAAATTATTTTTGGGTGCAGCGATCGCTGCTGAGTTAGAATACCGCTTCAATTTTATTATCGCAGCAATTAGCAGTCTAGGAAATTTAACAGGTAGTTTATTTGGGTTATTTTTATTTTATCGAACCGGCTATAAATTTGATGGTTGGATTTGGGAAGAAGCCTTAATTGTCTTAGCAGTTTTCACTATTTTACAGGGTCTTTCGGCAATATTTCTAATTCCCAATCTGAATCGCATTGTGCAACAAGTACAAGAAGGGACTCTAGATTTTGTCCTATTAAAGCCAATTAGTAGTCAATTTTGGCTTTCTACTCGTACAGTTTCTCCTTGGGGGTTGCCAGATCTCATTTTTGGTTTTTTGTTATTGGGATATGCCGGCAGTAAATTAGGTCTAGGAGTAAGTAATTATTTGTTGAGTTTATTACCACTGCTCTGTGGTATAATTAGCCTTTATAGCCTTTGGTTTATATTAGGTTCGACCAGCATTTGGTTTGTCAAAATTTACAATGTGACAGAAGTCCTGAGAGGCTTATTAGAAGCAGGGCGATATCCAATGGTAGCTTACCCTACTGCTTATCGTTTTTTTTTCACTTTTATAGTCCCAGTCGCATTTTTAACTACGGTACCAGCTCAAGTCATCCTAGATAGAGTTAGCGGTAGTTGGGTATTGGGTTCTTTTGTTTTGGCTAGTGGATTATTCTTTGCTTCTGTGAGATTTTGGCGACTAGCTCTGCGTTATTATACAAGCGCTTCTAGTTAATAATTAGTTAGTAATTTAACTATGGAACCAGATCAACTTTTAAGTGAACTTGAAAACAGTTTAGATTCTGAAGAGTTACTACAAAAAATCAAACAGGAAGAAACTTCAACTTCTGAAGAAGCTAGATTTTCACAGAAGCACATGATCGTATTGTTACTATCTATTCTCATGGTAGAGGTGGCAATAGTCGTCTATACTCTACAAGCTAATCAAAGAATAGTTATAATTTCTGCTGAGGAACAAGCTGTTTTAGAACAAAAAAAAGCAGAAGCAGATTTCAAAAATGCTCAAAAATTAGCTACTCAAGCTAAGAATATGACTAAGTATACTCCACTTCCTTTAGCTACTTGGGAAGAGGCAGAAGCAAAGTTACTTGAAGCAATTAAATTATTAGAAGAGATTCCTGAGGATACTACTGTTGAGAAAGAGGCTAGTAAACTACTTCAAACTTATCGTCAGGATTATAATAGTCTCCGAGAAAAGTTGATTGTGGAAAAAACTGCAACTTCTAAGTTCATTACTGCTCAAAAGTTAGGAATAGAAGCTAGTGTAATTGTGCAAAATCCTCCTCATCCGGCACAAGTATGGCAAGAAGCTCAAGCTAAATGGCAGGAGGCGATCAATCTACTTCAAGACATACCTCAAGATATTTTTATAGCTCCCGAAGCAGTAGAAAAATTAGACCTCTATCGTACTAACTATAAGGCAGTTAGTATTAGATTAGAAAGAGCCAGAGAGTCGCAGTAATTTCGGCTAAATATTATTAATATCTGATACAACTTTTCTCCAGTAGCACTAACTTGAAAATTTATGATTAGTTGGTAGATTGTTCGATTGATTCCCAGATAAATTAATACTCAAAACTAAGTAGGTAGGAACGATAAAACTGATGTTGTATATTGGGTTTTGTAAAAGAACATGAAATAACATATTTCTTAACCCCCCCCTTAAGGACGAGGTCTTAAACTGTTGGTGGATTTCACATTTTGTTGTATAACTTGATTTTTTAACGCTCACCTACTTATATGATTGATAAAATTTTCAATTAATACCAGTTTCATCTAGTTGAGCTAAAGCTATTCTGGTGGATACTGTTCATACTAAATCCGGCGCACGGTAGGAGCTTTATTAAGAGGGAAAGGCAAGAGACAATAGGCATGTATGGTTATAGACAGTTTGGAAAATGCACTTTTGCCTCATGGGGGAGGAGCTACGCTTTCATAACCGGATTTGCTATCAGTGAGTGGTCAATACTCAAGAATTTGATATATAGCATTTTAGTAGCACTACCTTTGAAATTGAGTATAACCCTATTCTGTCTCCTAGAGGACGATCGCTATCAGCATGAGCAGTAAAATAATACAGCATACTTGATAGTAGAACAATCATTTTTTTGTATTTCGCACTTATTGAAGAAGACAGCTATGCTGAAGCCAGAAGGGAGCAATTAGCGGGGGATACTTAAGGGAAACTACTCCGCGTCTTGAGGTAGTCGCTAATTAAAGGCATGCCGGCAAAAAGCGCCGAGATCCCTTTTGCCTATCCCGAAGGGAGTTGAAAACCGCCAAATTTACAATTTGGGTAGGGGTATTATACCGATTTATTCATCCACCAGCCGCACAGAATCCCCATAATAATTATGGCTCCAATCGAGTGAATTTTTTCTTAAGAAAAAATCCAGCGCTCGTTTAATATATAAAAACTCTATCACTAATAAATAGCAAATGTTTTTGGAGAGTGACAAAAGTGGGAGAATACAATCAGGATAAATCTTTGTTACAAATCCCTATCCCCTATAAATTTGGCTCAAATTGGTCTAAAATGAACTGCAAAATCAAAATTTTTATTATCGCTTTATGATTAGAGAAAAGTTATAACTCCTATCCTTAAAAGTTAACTTTAATTATGAACAGGAACTTACAATCACTTTTATTCTAGTGAGAACACTCGTAAAACGAGTGCTGATACTATTACTTCCTTGCTCAAAATAATTACATATAAGTAGTTAACTATCAATAATTTAAACCAATGTAAATAGTATTTTAGTTCTTGATTAGATAGTTATAATTATGATTGAAAAAAAAACAATTAGGAGATTGAGAAAATGCTGGCGGGACAGATTTTTTTGGTTATCGTAGCAGAAATTGTTCTGCTACTCTTGATTTTTAGCATGATTAATTGGTTAGTTGGAGAAATTTTAAAACAATTAACTAAAGTTGCTTCTAGTAAGAAAATAAAAATCACAATTCAAAATATCCAACAGCAGATTCGGACTATATTAATGCTGAGTAGTGGATTGCTCTGTATACTAATAGTAGGGCTGAATGGCTGGCTTGTATATCAAGGAGAAAACCTATTACAGTACACAAAATCATGGATTGGTAGTATTCCTAGAGAATTCTGGGTTAACTTGAGCATGGGAGCAGGTAGAAGTCTGTTCCTGCTATTCTTAGTGGCAGCAACTAAACCTTATATCAGTCGTTTGATAGATAATCTGTGCGAGCGCACTAAGAGATTTGAACAAATTACGGCTAACGATGAAAGCATAGAATCTTTCTTTGAGTTCCTCAATCTCAGCCTGATTAATATTATTTGGCTGCTCAGTCTAATTCTATGTGCTCAGTTTATCCAACTACCAGAATTAATTACGCAGTATATGTATATTGCTGTCAGAATATATGTCATTATTGCAGTTGGCATACTTCTGGTAAAGGCTAACATCACAATTATTGATACATTAGACTCCCTCAGTCAAAAATACTCTAGCCCCAATAATCTACTGCGTTTGTACAATAACCTTAGCCATCTCATCCCATTGTCAAAGAGATGTCTGGAGTATGTAATATACGTGTCTATGGCAAGTATAGTGTTTCAGCAACTTGAATTTATTGCGTATCTGGCACTCATCGGACCTAAAATTATTCAGATCATTGGGATATTTTATACTAGCCGTGTGATTGAAGAGATAGGCAAGCTCTTAGCAAGAAAATTTCTGCTTAGTGAAGATGAAGACTTAGATGAAATCCAAAGAAAGAAGCAAGAGACACTCTTGCCATTGTTTAATAGTACTCTCAAATATCTTGTCTACGTTGGTGCAATGATTGCTATTCTTAACACCCTAAATATTGATGCCACTCCTGTGATAGCAGGTGCTGGTATTCTTGGCCTTAGTGTGAGCATGGGAGCACAGAGTATTGTTGAAGATGTAGTCGCTGGTTTGTTTAATTTATTTGAGGGTTACTACTTAGTAGGTGATTTTGTTGAAATTGATGATGTGAAAGGTTATGTGACTGCGATCGAACTCAAAACTACTCGTATCAATTTTGAAGATAAAGACTATATTATCCGAAATGGCGAAATTGGTAATATAATCAATTATTCTAAATATACTGAAGCAGAGGTAACAGTTGGTGTTGCTTATGATGCTAATCTCAGTCATGTGTATGAAGTTATAGAAGCAGTGGGGCAAAAATTAAAGGAGAGTAATGAAGATGTGATAGAGCCTACAGAAGTGGATGGGGTTCAGCGTTTCGATAGATATCAATTACTCATTCAAACGACTACAAAAGTCAAGCCGGGAAAAAATGAAGATATAGAATTATGTTTGCGGACAATGATTGTGGATACCTTTGAAAAGGAAGGAATTAAAATTCCTCGTTACATTGCTCCGGGAAGTATGGATGACTTAGATGAGGAAGAAGAGCTAGAGGCAGAAGAAATAGAAGATGAGGAAGAGGATGAAGAAGATGAGGAAGAGGATGAAGGAGAGACAAGGGATTGAGCTACTCCCGGCGTTGCAGTTAGCCGGCTTCGAGGTGTTCTTGGGGACTTCCTATTGGTTTGTTTGATCACAGTGGCAATTGACATACTCACTCCGTTACGCTAACGCGACAACCCTAGATTCTTCAACCGACAAATTGTCGATCGCGGTATGAGCTGAAGTGATATTTAAACCCTGTGTGGACAGCAAACCTATCTTCTGAATTAGAAGTGCCCTCATTATAGTCACGGGAGAGTTCTCTCTCACATTTCTCATGCATAATGCCATTCATGTAGCAAAGCTAAACTCACCCACCTAACACCATCATCAACCAACCC
>JAJEAQ010000527.1 GCA_022822685.1 Trichodesmium sp. jk18x7bins.61 | reverse complement strand
TCCAATCAGGCATTTTCTTTCAAATTATTGAGAATCAAGTTACGGACAACTTGATAGCTGTAAACAACAGAAATACTAACTGCCACAGTAGCAGCAGCAACCAGCAAGCGTAACGTCAAATTGCGAGTTAATTTTTTGTCTTTTAGGTTGTTTTGCCTCCCTATTCTTAACCTAGGCCAGATTTTAATCTGTGGTAGTTGCTTAGTAATGGTCATAGCTATATCTAGATTTTGTTCCTGAAACTATTTTATCAGTTAATGCTCATTGCAAACAGAATATATTGCTACAGAGTTTTTGTTGGTAATATCAAGGAGTTAGTGATGGGGAGTAGTGATTTTATTATAACTATCTTCGGCAAATTTGCTATCAGGAAAGTAGGTCTTTTACTGCTCTTTTCCTTCACGTTAATAGTAGGAGTTAGTCGTCTGTAAAAATTAAATTTTTGATCATATGAGGTGCTTAACTTTTGTGTGTAGTCTAGATAGTAGCATGGTCAACACTTCACCAGTTCTAGATTAATCCGCCATAATTTCAAGTTCAAATTTGTAAGTTAGTTCAGTTACTCTTTAATTGCCACAATATATTTATAAAACTTACAAAACATAATGTATTTGCGCTCATCAGAGCGACAGCAAAGTAATCTCGATCCTGTTGCGTGGGTAGGGGTGGGATCAGCCATGATTGAAATATAATTGCTATCTATAAATTCCAAAGATAATAGGTAATCAACTAGATAGAGATTTTTTTGTCAAAAAAATAGTCATCTTTTTTGCCAATTAATTCAGAAATACTATCTCATCTCACATTTCATATTATGATCAAGAAAAATTTGCTTTCCAACTCTCAAAAGAGTAGCATAAGCATTAAGAGCCTAAAATTTAATACTCGGTGATGAACAGCCTATTTTTGCAGCGTCTCCATAGCCCAGAACGCCCAGTCATCGTATTTGACGGTGCAATGGGTACTAATCTACAGGTCCAAAATCTCACCGCTGAAGACTTTGGTGGTAAAGAATATGAAGGTTGTAATGAATATCTCGTGCACACTAAACCAGAAGCAGTTGCCAAAGTTCACCGAGGCTTCCTAGAAGCAGGTGTTGATGTAATTGAAACTGACACTTTTGGTGGTACAAAGATTGTCTTAGCAGAATATGATTTAGCAGACAAAGCTTATTACCTCAATAAAACTGCTGCTGAATTAGCTAAGAATGTTGCAGCCGAGTATTCTACCCCAGAAAAGCCTCGCTTTGTGGGAGGTTCAATCGGGCCTGGAACAAAATTACCAACTCTCGGACATATTGATTTTGACACCCTAAAAGATGCTTTTGCCGAACAAGCAGAAGGACTTTTTGACGGTGGAGTAGATTTATTTATTGTCGAAACTTGTCAGGATGTTTTGCAAATCAAAGCAGCACTAAATGGCATAGAAGAAACATTTCAAAAAAAAGGCGATCGCCGCCCAATCATGGTGTCAGTAACAATGGAAGCTTTTGGCACTATGTTAGTAGGTTCAGAAATTAACGCCGCCCTGACAATTTTAGAACCCTATTCTATTGATATTCTCGGACTAAACTGTGCCACAGGTCCAGACTTAATGAAAGAACATATTCGTTATTTGTCGGAAAATTCACCTTTTATTATCTCTTGTATTCCTAACGCTGGTTTACCAGAAAATATAGGTGGACAAGCCCACTATAAACTCACTCCTATCGAGTTAAAAATGGCATTAATGCACTTTGTTGAAGACTTAGGAGTGCAAATTATTGGCGGTTGTTGTGGTACTCGCCCAGACCACATTCAAGCATTAGCTGAAATTACCAAAAAGCTCACACCAAAAGAACGAAAACCTAACTATATTCCATCAGCAGCTTCCATCTATTCTTCTGAAACCTACACCCAAGAAAATTCATTTTTAATTGTTGGGGAACGTCTCAATGCTAGTGGTTCCAAAAAATGTCGAACTTTACTCAATGAAGAAGACTGGGATGGTTTAGTCGCCCTCGCCAAATCTCAGGTGAAAGAAGGGGCACATATTCTCGATGTCAACGTTGATTATGTGGGGCGTGACGGGGTGCGGGATATGCACGAATTAGTATCACGCCTAGTTACAAATGTCAACTTGCCCCTAATGTTAGACTCCACAGAATGGGAAAAAATGGAGGCTGGCTTAAAAGTTGCAGGTGGTAAATGTTTACTCAATTCTACTAACTATGAAGATGGAGAACCCCGTTTTTATCAAGTATTAGAATTGGCAAAAAAATATGGAGCGGGTGTGGTAGTTGGTACCATCGATGAAGATGGCATGGCCAGAACCGCAGATAAGAAATTTGAAATAGCTAAACGGGCTTATTATGCAGCTGTAGAATATGGGATTCCTGCCCATGAATTATTTTTTGATACCCTAGCTTTGCCAATTTCTACAGGAATTGAAGAAGATAGGGAAAATGGTAAAGCAACGATAGAATCTATCCGTCGCATCCGATCCGAATTACCGGGTTGTCATATTATACTGGGAGTTTCTAATATTTCTTTTGGCTTAAATCCCGCAGCTAGACAAGTATTGAACTCTGTATTTTTACATGAAGCTATGGCAGTAGGTTTGGATGGTGCGATTGTCAGTGCCAGCAAGATTTTACCCTTAGCAAAAATTGAATCAGAACATCAAGCTATTTGTCTGAAATTAATATATGACCAACGTCAGTTTGAGGGAGATATTTGTATTTATGACCCCTTAACTGAATTAACAAAAATGTTTGAAGGTAAGACGACTAAACGCGATCGCTCTGCCAATGCCAACTTACCTATTGAGGAACTTTTAAAACAACATATAATAGATGGAGAGCGTATCGGTTTAGAAGAAGCTTTAGCAAAAGCCCTAGAAAAATATCCCCCTTTAGATATTATCAATACCTACTTACTAGACGGCATGAAAGTAGTGGGAGAATTATTCGGCTCCGGGCAAATGCAATTACCATTTGTACTGCAATCTGTCCAAACCATGAAAGCAGCAGTTGCCTACTTACAACCTTTCATGGAAAAGGAAGAATCTGGCAATAATTCTAAGGGAACTTTCATGATTGCTACTGTGAAAGGAGATGTTCACGATATTGGTAAAAATTTAGTGGATATTATCCTGTCAAACAACGGTTACAAGGTGGTTAATCTGGGAATTAAGCAGCCAGTTGATAACATCATTACTGCTTATCGCGAACATAATGCTGACTGTATCGCCATGAGTGGTTTATTGGTGAAGTCAACAGCATTTATGAAAGACAACTTAGAAACATTCAACGAACAGGGTATTACTGTACCTGTGATTTTAGGAGGAGCAGCCCTAACACCTAAATTTGTTCATCAAGATTGCCAAAATACTTACAAAGGGCAAGTAGTTTATGGTAAAGATGCGTTTTCAGATTTGCATTTCATGGATAAGTTGATGCCAGCAAAAGCAGCAGATAAGTGGGATGATATCCAAGGTTTTTTGGATGAGTTGGCACAGGAGAATGGAAATGGAAATGGTAACGGTACTACTCCTGCAGTGCAGTCGGAGTCAAAGCCGGAAACTTCTAGTGATACTCAACCTGCTACACCTGTAGATACTAGGCGCTCGGATGCAGTGTCGGTTAATATTGAACGCCCCACTCCACCATTTTGGGGCACGAAGATATTACAGCCAGAAGATATTTCGATAGAGGAAGTTTTCTGGTATTTGGATTTACAAGCTTTAATTGTCGGGCAGTGGCAATTCCGTAAACCGCAAGGGCAGTCACAAGAAGATTATGATGCCTTTTTGGCGGAAACAGTTTACCCTATCTTGGAAACTTGGAAAGAGCGAGTGATTTATGAGAATTTACTGCATCCCCAGGCTATTTATGGTTATTTCCCTTGTCAAGCAGAAGGGAATACACTATTAATCTATGATTCTGAGGAGATGAATCAGAGTGGAAAAGCCACAAAAGTTGTTAATAGTTTTGAGTTTCCACGTCAACAATCAGGGCGACGATTGTGCATTACAGATTTCTTTGCCCCCAAGGAAACAGGAATCATTGATGTGTTCCCCATCTATGCGGTGACAGTAGGAGAAATAGCAACGGAGTACGCCCAGAAATTGTTTGCTGATAATGAATATACCGATTATTTATATTTTCATGGTATAGCAGTGCAAACAGCAGAGGCAATGGCCGAATGGTTACACGCCCGCATTCGCCGGGAGTTAGGTTTTGGGCATGAAGATGCAGATAATATTAAGGATATTCTGAAACAGCGTTATCAAGGTTCGCGCTATAGTTTTGGTTATCCAGCTTGCCCAAATATGCAGGCTCAGTTTAAACAGTTAGAATTATTACAGACTGACAGGATTAGTATGTATATGGATGAGAGCGAACAGTTGTATCCCGAACAATCTACAACAGCGATCGTGACTTATCATCCTGTGGCGAAATACTTTAGTGCGTAGTTGAATAATATCATTAGGGTGAGCTATATGCTCCCCCTTCCTAGCTTGCTAGCTTTTACATTCAGTAGATATCTTGAGGAGCAGAGCCACAGGAAAGTAAGAAAGCTCATTGATTTAACAATGGGCTGACTGAATAATGAGAAGGCGAGTACTACATTCAATCGTAAGATATCTTTTTCAACTTGCATTCTAAAATGTCGAATAAAGTCCCTGTAAAATTATAATGCTAGAAACAGACTTTTTCGGCCTCCTTATAAATATGTTTTATTTGCACCTATCCTACTAGACTATTGCCTTGTTTATTCCATAAAACTTTATCTGTTGTTGGATTATAAGGAACTATTTTAAAATACTCTATTATTTGTAAGTAGCATTTATTACTGTTGATAGAACCTTAATACCTTGTCTTAAATCTTGTTCATTAGCAGTTAGACTTAATCTAGTACATTCATATTTGTGATTCCATTCTTCCTCTTTATTTAGACCTTGAAAAAAGATAGAACCAGGTGTAATAAAAACCCCTTGTGATTTCAGTACATCATACAGGGTTGTATCCTTGATTGGCAAATCTTTTAACCACATCCACTGAAACATTCCTCCTTGAATTTCATGAAGATAATAAGGAATATCATCAACAAAATATTTTTCTATCAGCTCTTGAATTAGTTTTAATTTATTGAAAAAAATGGCTTGATTTCTTTTTGTACTATATCTATTAATTCTCCTGTAGCTAATAGCCTAGCAGCTAATGCTTGAGCCAAGTTTGAAGCTGTCAAACAGAAGTTTAACTGGAAGTTTTTAGGAGTGATAAAAACTTTGTAGGGCATACGATAATACCAATACGTCCCCCTGGTAAACCTGCCTTTGACAAGCTCATTATATTTATTACATTGTTACCCGATAATAATCTAAAGTCTTCTTGGAATATTAAATCAGGAAACGGTGCAGAGTAAGCAGAATCAATAACAACAATAGCATTATTCTGTTTGACTTTAGCGCTCAATTTCTCTAATTCTTCATTAGACATTATATATCCAGAAGGGTTACATGGTCTTGATAGCAAAACCATACTGACATCATCAAAATCAACCTTATCAAGATCAACATCATATTTAAAAGAATGTGCACCAGTAATCTTTACTTCAGGTTTTATTGAATAATAACAAGAATCTGGTAGTCCCATTTTAGAATAATCGGCAAAATCAGGGCATTGTGCTAAAAGAACCTTTTTCTTTTGATTCTCTGTCATTATCCCTGCGAAGGTATTGGTTACATAAAAAATTACTGCCATTGCTCCGGGAGTAACGATTACATCATGCTCGTCTAAATTAACTTTGTTATGTTTTAAAAGCTTCAATATAGACTGCTTCAAATTTTGATTTACAAGAATATCACCATACTGACATATCGCTTTGTCAAAGGTTTGAGAACTAACAATATTTGCGGCTTCTCTCTTTAATACACGAACAAGTTGTGAAAAAATAAGTGGATTCCCTGAGCTTAAACCGACTATCTTGGTTGTAGAATATAGTAATGTGCGTTGAATATCTAAAACTAGATTTCCAACATTGTTCCGAGTAGTTACTCGTTTACTATATTCAGAAATTAGCATACTATCAACTCATACTTCATTGATAACAGTTTTTGCAAAAATAGACTAAATAAACAATATTAAGTAGGGAGAAAATTTGAGGAGTTAGAGAACTGATAATTGTGATTTATATCTATAAAAAATTCTATAGCGATGTTCTGTCAATTTCGAAGAGGGCGATCGCTAAAAGTTAAATACCAAAGGAACTTGAGTAATTTGAGAAAAATTATGATTTCTTCATGAGAAATAATTGAGCGATTCGCGCAGCGTCCGTCCCGGAATCGCCATTGATATAAGAGTTCTAGAAGTTATAAATCACAAGAGTTTTGCCAAATTGACAGAAGAGACATAATTGAAGTTGTTGTGCATTTAAACTTGAAATTTAGGTGGCTTAACCCTTGTTAAAAAGCACCTTCTTTTCAAGAATAAATGCTTGGCCTAGAAAAACAAGGGCATTTGATCAGCAGGTCGGCACAATAAAACCGATTTATGTTTATTTGTGTAAAAAAATCTGAAACAGCCTATTTGTAATATAAGCTGTTAGTTAGTTTTGCATTTTGTTACATAGGTTGATTTTTTAATGCTCACCTACTTAGTTCAAATTATTACGTGTTGTTCAGGATTTTTATCATATATTTCACTGATTTTTAATACTGGTTCTTTAAAATGAAAGTACTCGTCTAAATGTGGAAACATTAAAGACAGTTTACACAACTTTTCCTGTGCTTTGTTGTATAAAAGTGTTAAATGAAAAACTCTAGTATGTACTTCTTCACCATCAATATATTCTTCCACCTCTTCTGAATTAAAAAAATCTCCTGGAAACCAATAATCCATATAAAGTCCAAGTTCATTTACTTTATTCATAAAATGAATACCTACTCGTCTTGCTGCATATTCATGTGGAGGATGAGGTATTTTTTTTTCTATGTTTATTCTGAAATTCATCTGAATCTTTAAGAAATAAAGCAAAATCTCCTAAATCATTATAGAATTGACTTTGTTTTAATAGATTCCATCCTTGAGTTATACATTTTGACAATAAATGCTCAAGATTTTTATAAAATTTATATGAACTTTCTGTTAGTTCTATATGTTCATTATTGAGACGATAGACTACTTTATTTATTGAATTAATTTCTTCTTTTAATTCCATCAATTCGATATTTTTTTGTATTTTTGTTGGTTGAATAATATCAATTTGGTTCATTTGTTTATCTCCTTGTTTTGACACCTCAACAAAACAGAATCATAAAATAGTTTCAATTTCAGACAAAGAAAGGCACTAAGGTTTTGGGATTTGTATGTGAGTAGAGCAGAAATTCCTGAAAGCTTTTTAAAATAACGGTTTTACCTCGGTTGATCAATTAGCTTTTAGACTAACTTTCAAGCATTTTATAGATCCAAAAATTTATAAGTACTATTATTAGATATCGCAAAGATCTGCTAAAACGTTATTCTAGCAGCGATTTATTTGCCATCAAATTTTGTTAACATCATCCCAGATGGCTTTTTCTAACTTCACCCTGTACTTTGACTGATTATATTCATTTTTCTGAGGTTTAACAAGGAGTAGACAAAAATTAAAAAGACATAATTATGACACAGCGGTAAAAGCTAGTTTTTGCAAGATTTTTGAGCATTTTTACAAGACAATACTAACACAGTTATGTCTTTTTATCATTATTCTTATTAATTCAACGTAGGTTATACTGAACTTCAATCGCTGAACTTTTTACTTGGTAAGCTTTACAGGTGATAGAGGTAAAGTTATTGTTGTCAAATAGTACAATTTAATGGCAATAAGTGAGGGATTAGTTGCCGATTCTGGGACAGATCGCTAAATAAATATAATTTATTTTCAACAACTTCAGCTTATTGACATAAATTGTTCTGGCGGTAAAATCTCAAAAGACATACTCCATAATGATTTAGAGATTTTTACTTTTGTCGAACTCACCTTAATTCAAAGCATAATGTTTTAGATTCTGAAAAATATAGCTACATTGGCGCAACTGTTATCTCCCCCGAAATTTTTCACTCTCTATTAGTTTCTTCGGGAAAAACTACGTCTTCATAAATTAAGGAGAGTGAACACTGGAAATCAACACTGGTAAAGTGAACGTCCATCTCTGTTTGATTGGCAGTGGCTTCTTCTAGGGAGTAAGCCGTGAGTTCCCATTTCCCTTTTTCATTGAGTCGGTAACAATCCACATTCATGGTTTCTGCTTCAATCAGAACATATTCTGTTAACGTATCAATCCGACGATAATTCCTAAATTTTCTACCTTGGTCGAAATGTGCTGTACCAGGAGACAAGACTTCTATAATCAAACAAGGATAATAGACTACTTGCCGAGCCGTTTGATCGCGACTGTCACAAGTGACCATTACATCGGGATAGTGAAACGGTCCATTGTGTGAAACGCCTACTTTAGCATCTGCCATGAAGACTTTACATCCCTTACTGCGGAGGTGATTTTTAAGTGCAGATGCTAAGTTCAATGCAATCGAGTTATGGGAAAGAGTCCCCCCAGTCATGGCGTAGATTTCCCCGTTGATATATTCATATTTGATGGGTTGTTGTTCCTCCCATTCCAAATACTCTTGGGGGGTCATCGGTTGGATTTGGGGTTGGGCGATCATTGGCTGTATCTCCTGATCAGTTGAGAGTTATAAGGGATGGTAATTTTTCTGTCACTGTCAATTTTCATAATTTTTATCCTTGTCTTAATGAGTTTCTGATTCTGTTAATAAGTGTGAACCCATCGACAAAATAGTGGAGTGGTCAATCTTCAAACCTCTGCTTCATAAAACTAATACAAAACCTTCCACCGGAACTGTCGGCAGCACTCCGTCTACAAACTGCTCGGTAAGGGCGACCGCATTTTTAAAATCACATGATTTGCATAGAGGCTGAAGTTTTTCATTTATATTCAACGAATTTTCTCTCGACGCCTTACAGTCTTACGATCGCATTCAATCCACTCTTCAACACTCATCCTACGAACATTATCAAGTCTATTCATAGCCCATATATTATTATATTCTGCCCTAATATCACAACCCAAGCATTTACGCCCCAACTGCTCCCCAACTACTAAAGTTGTTCCAGAGCCTGAAAAAGGATCTAGTACAACATCTTCCTGATTAGATGAAGCCAGTAAAAACTTTCTGATCAGCTCTTCTGGCTTTTGCGTAGGGTGAGGCGTAGACTCATCCATGCCATTACAGGTTGTAGGTATTTCAATAACATCTTTAGGTTTAGCTCCTTTCGGATGAGGAGTCCATACATCCTGACGCTTTCCTCCATTTCCGTATTGACTTGTTTGTGCTTGCGGATGCACTGGATACTTTAAAGTATGCGCTCCATAAGGAATACGAATATCATCTATATTTAACTTAACTTTTGGGGTTTTTTCAGGTGAAGTAAGCTCTCATACGATCGCCCCCAATCATTACCAAGATTAGTTTTATTTTTATAGTGCCAAACTATCCATCGACAAGATTTAAACAATTTCATAGCAGGGTGCTTAATATCGGCCAAAATTTCTGAGAAACCACATATATACATTGTTCCATTGACAGTGAGGACTCTTGCCGCCTGTTGAATCCATTTCATAAACCACTCAATATATTTTTCTTGATTCTCAAAATTATCCCATTCAGCCTTCTTAATATTGTATGGAGGATCAGCAAAAATTAAGTCTACAGATTCAGACTCTAGAGAAGCTAAAAAGTCAATAGCGTCACCTTGAAATAGTTGCCCATGAGGATGAACAAAGTGAAGTTGATATCCTTGAGACTTTGGTTCAATTTTTAACCTTTTGCCATTAATTTCATAGTTGATTAAAGACTGTTTTTTGCCATCTATATTTAAAATTTGACCCCCTATTTATTGACATCCAAACTTGGTTATAACTAATAATCCGAACGCTAAAGCCACTGGATAAAAAGGGATGTCTTTAGTTTGTTATATTGAAGAGCTGTTAAATTCTCCAGAAAATAGCGATCACTGATAGAGACTTTCATAAATATAGACCACAATTATCACTTCTGTGGCTCCTAAAATTTTGCCCATACTCATACAGTTTCTCCTCAATAGTGCGACCAACTACCTCTTTCCCCCCATCAAACAAAAAGCACAGCACCCTCTAGTTCCCCTCTTGTCAAAGGGGGTAGGAGGGATAAAAAGGGTGACGCCGGGTGGAGAAATTAGATGCAACTTCACAGACAAGCAGTCTATAACCTACACAAGATCAACAACGCCTCATCTCATTTTCCGATGATTTCTTACCATGCATAATACTTTACCTTATTTTCGTGGGTATTCCTGCCCGATTAAAAACCTGCTCTACAGTTAATTCTAATCCTTCAAATAAAGAGTCTCTGATTTGAATATCTCCCATATAAGTTTGTGGTAGTGTTTCTGGATAAAAAACTGTAATACTTCTTGCTTTACTATCCACAACCAAAACTCTTAATACACCAGCCTCTAAATAATTTATAGCTTTAACCATTAGTTGACCAAAAGTTTGTCCTGGTGAAATAATTTCTATTACTAAATCTGGTGGAATAGAACAAACTACATCTTCTTGCCAGTCTTCTGGAAAACGTTCAGCAGAAATATATAATAATTCTGGAACAGGAACCCAGTCTTTCTCTTGCTTTGTTAATTTCACTGCTAATTCTGGACAAACCTCCCCTCTTCCCTGGCTCCATTCATCAATTAAATAAAGTAATGCACGAGTTAGTTTAGAATGAAATTTTTTGGGTGACATCTTCGGTATTGCCTGACCATCAATAAGTTCATAAGTAATATCTCCTTCTTCCAGTGAAAGTTCGAGAAATTCTTGCAATGTTAATTGACTGTTGATTTGAATCACAATCACCCTCTAAATTTTAAAATTATTAAAAAATAATTAGTATTGACATACTCCCGACGATGCGCTACGCTGCGATGCTCCCTTCCCAAGGCAGAAGACTTTGGTCATAAAATAAATTCTATTTTTTGGTAGATTTTGCAAGTTTTATGTCAATCCCTTTAATATGATTAACAAACCAGTCTAACAATTGAGTTTTTATCATATTAATAACTACTTCTACTGGTAAACTTTGGTCTAAAATGTTATCTATCTTCTGAAGATTTTCTATGAAAGAAGCATGAGCATTTTTATTTTTACAGGCTACTGGGCATTTATACATATCCATACACGATTCTTCATATTTAAAATGATTGTTGACATAAATATTTAAGAAACTTGATATTGACTTAAGTTCTTGTTTTCCTTTGTTATGTTTTAATGCCTCAATCAGAGTATCCATTTGATCTAATAACTGTTTATGCTGAAAATCAAGTAAAGGAATACTGATTTTTAGAGATTCATTCCAAGCGGATATAATAGCAATTTCCCCTTAATTAAGAATAGTAAATTGATTTTTTCAACTAACTATCATATCTACTATAGCATTTCCCAAGCTAGTAAGATAGAATAATAGGGCGATCACAAATCATAAGTCAACTCAGAAACTACCCCATCATGTAGATGGGTGGGGTTTCATTACTAAGTACTTGTGCCAAATTAATTGTGCATTTTTAAGTAGACTTAAATTATGTTAACTCATCAGAAATGGAAAAAAAGAATTATTTTTTGTTTATTATTTACATTCATTTTTATTAGTACCCTTACCTTGAATACTCTGCTACTCAGAGAATCAGCGAACGCAGTCAAAGAAGAAGACTGGGAGCGATTTTTGGAACAAAAAGACTTTATCGAAGCAGTAAATCAAATTGAACAACATTGTGAAAAAGATTATGAAACTTACTTTGATGAAAACATAGGTGACTTTTCAGTAACAGCTGAAGGTATAGCTCAAACCCTGTCAGATTTATCTCAACAAACTGGGACAAAACCTGCAGTTATTTGGATTGTGCCTCGCACAAAACAAATACAACTAATCTTAATAACTCCAGGAAAAAAACCAGAAGTTTATAGCGTTATAGGTACAGATAAGCAACAGTTAATTAATACAGTCAGAAGACTAAATGTAGAAATCACAAATCCTAGAAAACTCAATACGAAATCATATTTCGAGCCTGGGCAAAAATTATATGAATGGATGGTAAAGCCATTAGAACCTAGTCTAGAGACAGCAGAAATAGATACCATAATGTTCTGCTTAGGTATTGGCTTGCGGACTTTGCCATTAGCAGCATTATATGATGGAGAAAAATTTCTGATCGAAAAGTATGCCATTGCTCGGATTCCAGTATTTAATCTGATAGATACTAACTATAATAAAATCAAAAATCCTCAAATTTTAGCAATGGGTGCATCAGAATTTAAAGAACTAGAACCGTTACCAGCAGTACCAGTAGAAATTAATAAAATCACCCGATTTATTTGGCAAGGTAAAGCCTTGATGAATCAAGAATTCACAGTTAAAAATTTACAAGCAGAACGACAAAAACAAACTTATGAAATAGTTCACTTAGCTACCCATGCTCAGTTTCGACGAGGAAAACCTGATCAGTCTTATATACAGTTTTGGGGTGATGAAAAAATCAGCTTAGATGAAGTACAAAAGTTGCAACTGAATCAACCACCAGTAGAATTATTAGTCTTGAGTGCCTGTCGTACTGCATTAGGAGACGAGCAAGCTGAATTGGGTTTTGCTGGCTTAACAATCAAGTCAGGAGTCAAGTCAGCATTAGCAAGTTTGTGGAGTATTAGCGATATCGGCACATTAGCATTGATGACAGAATTTTATCAGCATTTGCAAAAGACTTCACTCAAAGCAGAAGCACTCCGACAAGCCCAAATTATGATGCTCAAAGGGAAAGTAGGTATAAATATGGGTGAGTTATACGGAACTAGAGGAGAGTCACAACTACCACCAGAATTAGCAGAATTTGGTGATGCCATTTTTTCCCACCCTTATTATTGGTCAGCTTTTACGCTTATTGGTAATCCTTGGTAAAATTGAGTCACTTTAACTGGTGGCCCTCAAGGAAAGAAAGATATAGATATCTAAGTACCAATTTGCTAAATGTTTGCTACAGCCCTAATTTCACGAAGTCAGAAGTCAGGTCGCTGTGCGACTTGTCAGAAGTCAGAAGTTCTACCTCTGCCTGAAATCAGAGGATTCAACCCACGAAATTATGTTTTGATTTTTTCGGAATCAAATGAGGAGGCTTGATACCAACTTCGGACTAATTATTCTGACTTGTGACTTCTGACTTCTGAGTTGAGTCCGAAGAACTGTGGTCAGGTGGGCAAATATTGAGTTATCAATATTTATGGTAAATAAGCGTGATACTTGCCCACCCTACTACTTTTTGCCTTATAAGTATTGAACCGGATTTGATATAACTCTATGACTCAAACATATTACCCTCGCCAAAAGCAACTTCAATCCTTAGTAAACAAATTATCTATACCTGAGCAGACTGCAATTAAATGGAATTTACTAGACTTGGCTTTAACCCACTCTACAGTTTCATCAACACATAACTATGAAAAGTTGGAGTTTGTAGGAGATGCAGTCGTACGACTGGTAGCTGCAGAGTTACTGTTTGAAAATTATCCTGATTGCCCAGTAGGAGAATTTGCTGCTATTCGGTCAATATTAGTCAGCGATCGCTCACTCGCAGAAATAGCAAAAAAGTATGGATGGAGTCGTTATTTACTTGTATCAAAAAGTGCAGCAGGAGATAAAGCAGGAGAAGATTCCCGACTAGCAGATTCTTTTGAAGCTGTTTTAGCTGCACTGTATCTCAGCACAAATAACTCAGAATTAATTCGCCCTTGGCTAGATTCTCACTTTCAAGTCTTGATTGCAGAAATTCGCAGTGATCCTGCCCGCCAAAATTATAAAGCTGCCCTCCAAGAATGGACTCAAGGTCATTACAAAGCCCTGCCAAACTATCAAGTTGAAGAAACAAATCAGATTCATGGCGCTCGCGAACGTTTCTATGCAGAAGTTTGGTTTCAAGGAAATCAACTTGGTATAGGTAAAGGGCCATCAATTAAGGCTGCAGAACAAGCAGCGGCCAAATCTGCCTTAAAGAAATTGAAAACTGAAAATATTCAACATTTAGATCAGAAACTCTAGTAGTTAATCGACTCCGGAACGACAAAACCCTTTTGATATGATTTGACTTTCAGTTTTGCCAGAGGTCTATTTCCTGTGATAGGGTGAGAGGAAGAGTAAGTCGGGATTATATTTAGCTATCTATATTCTTATCCTTAGAACTAATGAAAATAGGAATTGTGATATTTGGTGCTGGTCGTTGGGGAGTTCACCTAGTTAGGAACTTCCTGAATCACCCTCAATATCGGGTGGTTGCGGTAGTAGATCCTCATCAATCACAATTACAAGCAGTTAAAGAACGCTTGGGATTGAACAATGATATAATGTTAATAGAGGATTGGACAAAAGCTTTAGAATTACCAGGAATCCAAGCAGTCGCGATCGCCACTCCAGTTTCGACTCACTACCAGATCATTAGCACTGCTCTGCAAAAAGGTTATCATATTTTTTCAGAAAAGCCTTTAACCCTTGAATATTCAGAATCAGTTGCACTTTGTCAACTAGCCGAACAAAAACAACGCCAACTTTTTGTCGATCATACTTACTTATTTCATCCGGTCGTACAAACTGGCCAAACTATAGTTGCACAAGGTAAATTAGGAGAATTACGCTATGGATATGCTACACGCACTCACATTGAACCTGTACGCTCAGATGTTGATGCTCTCTGGGATTTAGCAATTCACGACCTCTGTATTTTTAATAGTTGGTTACAGGAAAAACCTGTAGAAGTACAAGCAAATGGTACAGTATGGCTACCTCAACAACCACCACAGTCAGATTTAGTCATGGCTAAATTGACTTATCCTAGTGGCTTTCAAGCTTTTTTACATCTATGTTGGTTAAACCCCGATAAACAACGTCGTCTTGGAGTAGTCGGTAGTCAAGGAACATTAATTTTTGATGAAATGTCAGCAGATGCACCTTTAGTGATTCAGCATAGTCATTTAGAATCTCAGAGCAATCGCTGGAAAGCAGTAGATGTCAGTCGGGAAGTTTTAGCGATCGAAAAAGCTGAACCTTTAGGTCAAGTATGTAATCAATTTTTAAATTGTATTCGTCAAAACACTGCTTCAGAAATTTCTTCCGGTTGGGTAGGTGCTGAATTAGTAGGAGTCCTCTGCGCTTTAAATGATTCTCTTGAGCAAGGAGGAAAAGCAATCCCATGTGACAACTTATAATACTTTTTCCTCTGATACAATTACTATTTTACTATTTAACTTGCCGGGCATTTGGTCCAGCGCTCCCCACGACGGGTGTGCGTCGGGGTGAAAGTCAGCGTCAGTCTTTGAACACCTCTACAAATAAGCTGTATGCACCCCTTGACCAGAAGGGAGTATTACATACAACCCGCATATATACATGGGGAGGGCATTGCCAGGAGTCTAAACTGTAATCGATAATATTTCAGTTGAAGAATTGCGCGGTGTCCCAATCGCCCAATGTCGGGAGTATGTCAAGATAGCCTGGAGAGTAGGAAACTTTTAATAAATCAGGTGTTCTACTTTGCTCTGTCTCAATAATAACTAACAAATAACTAATTATCTAAATCTGGTATAAAATATGAAAAATTTCCCCAAGATTAAATAGGGATTTTAGCTGTTTAAACTTGAGATTAACGAAATAAATTTCAATTTAATTTTTGTTTAAACTTGATGTTTTCCTGAGGCAATTGTATTTCCGTAATTGGCATAGTAATATCGACTGTAGTTCCTCGATCTACTCCTTCGCTATATAACGTAATACTACCATTCATCATTTCCATAAGGCTACGAGAAATAGCTAGTCCTAATCCATTCCCGCCAAATTTACGGGTTTTTGTACCATCTACCATCACAAAAGGCTGAAATAGCTTGTCTTGTTGTTCTGGATTAATACCAATTCCTGTATCTTCAATAATCACTAAAACCTGGTTTTGTTTCTGACTATGATTTTCCGGTAAATAATTAGTATTTTCAGAAACAATTGAGCCATTGTATTCCAGGCTAGTCGAAATATTAATACTCCCTGTTTCCGTAAACTTAATTGCATTACTAATAACATTGGCAAACACCTGCTTCAATTTTGCTGAGTCAGCGTCAACAATTATTGATGGTTCAGAAATATTAATTTTTAAAAACAGAGATTTTTTTCTAATCTCTTCTTGAAAAGAATCTATTGTTTCTTGTAATAATTTGATAATATTGACATTCTCAAACGTCATAGACAAAGTGCGTGACTCAATCTTACAGATATCCAGGATATCATCAATAATTCTTAGTAGATGAATCGCCGAATTATTAGCTTGTTTCAAAAAATCTATTTCTTCTTCTCTGGTATCACAAAACCCATCAATAATCAATTGCAGTGAACCAATAATTCCATTGAGTGGAGTTCTTAGCTCATGGGAAATATTAGCCAAAAATTCACTTTTAAATTGGTTGGCAACTTGAGCTTCTTTAGAGGCTACTTCTAGTTGATAAGCCCATCCTTTTAGCCGATATACCATATTTTATAACGCAGTTGATAATTGATTAAGTTCACGAATTTTCAAACTTTTAGGTACTTGACTAGGAGAATCTAAATCATTAACAGTAACCGCATAGTCTCTAAGTTTTTCTAAAGGATAAGCCAAATCGCGAGCTAAATAAATACTAGCTATTGTACTAGCAGCCACCAAAACTAAAATCAGAATAATTAGAACTTTTTGAACTTCTTTAAGACCAGATAAAGCAAATTCCATAGGAGTAATAGCTAAAACAATCCACTGACTATCACTATCCCAATCTATAAGGCTAGGAATTGCTGCATATCCTGCTAAAAACTCATTATCTTGTGATAATTTAAGTCCCAACAACTCAGGCAGTATTCTTTTTAACTCATTAATTATTTCTTTCAGGGGGTTTTGACCACTATCATTTCCATTTGAAACATCTGTTTCCTGAAAAGAAAATATATGAACAAAATCCTTTCTACCTGTCTGTGCATTTCTGATAATACTTTCTAATCTCGATGCATCTGCTCCATCAGCAATATTAGTCCCCACTCTATTAGGATCTGGACTAGCCAATATTGTACCCTGATCATCAATTACTACAGTTGAACCTCTCAGTGAGCCTCTTTTCCTATTTGCTTGCATTGGTAAAGCTAGCTTAACACTCAAGGCATAGCGCAATTGTCTTTCACCAACTTTACCAATGTATACTGGTACACTCAAACCCAAGCTAACTTGTTTTTTTTCATCAACTTCCTGCTTATTGGAAGAACTATCTGAGCTTAACTTTTCTGGCCATATATAACTGATGTAAATATAAGACCTCTCTCTAACTGGCTGTTTCTTTTGTTGAGGCCATATATTTATTGATAGAGAATGTATTAATTTATCACCACAAGTATTAGCTACGATTTGAGTAGTCTGTAAATTACTCAATTGAACGCAACTTACCTCGGTAGGTAACATTTTCTTTAACTGTTCAACATATTTTTGATAATCTCTAGCTGTACCAGACTGAAACACATAGCTTTCGCTAGCACTAAGTAGATTCAATTTCAGGGATTTAGCCCACTGTTGAATATCTTGTCCATTTCTGTCTGCGCTCTCTTTCAAGTTTTGACGAGCAGTATCTAAGAGAGTAGAACGTGCTTTTCTGTAAGTGACATACTGCCCTAATATTAATACTGGTACAGTAAGTAGTAAAATTCGCAACAGCAGAATCCTGCGAAAAGAGGATTGAACTCGCTTAATCATGGGGCATTTTTTACTTAAGCTGCAACTTGCAACAATTTTGATAATTATCTGAGTTTTTACTTTTCAGGAGAACCAGCAATTTTGACACTCTCCCGTTGCATTTCGCGATTATGATAGGAGATTTTTGCTTCTAAGACTTTTAAAACCAAATTCAAAAAAGATGCTTAGTTATAGTCGACGCCCAAACGATATTATTCGGGGCGCCTCTACTTCAGAACCGGACGTGAGACTTTCACCTCATCCGGCTCCTAGTTAGTCTGAGTTCTCACTCTGCTCATGTGTTCATAATGATGACAGTGGTTGTG
>JAJEAQ010000634.1 GCA_022822685.1 Trichodesmium sp. jk18x7bins.61 | reverse complement strand
AGTGCGAATGGAAGTAAAAACATATAGAGTAAAACTTGTATTTTGTGAGATTTTTTGCGTCGGCCTGTTTTAATATCTTCAACAACAACCCAATTATCTTTTGTAGCAATAATATCGGGTTTGCTTGAAACACAAATAAGGAATTTTCTACTATAAGCTTTGAATGAGTTGTCATTTTCAATATAAACTGTAAATCCTTCATTGTACAGTTATGCTGTTCTTTCCATAACTTTTTCATCATGTTTAGTAGAGAGGTAGTTATTAGGAGATTTATCAAACTGGTATTTAGTTTGTAGGGAGACGGCATATTTACATTGTTTTTCATTGGCTAATATTTGGGCTAGCCAAGTTATCCAGGCATAGTATTGTGAATGTTTTTTAAGGGATGTTTTCATTTTTATTTATGGAAATCAACTATTTTCTGATCTGGTTTTTGATCTCGTATTGGTGGAGGTTTTGCTGTCAATTTTTCCTGCACAGCTTGCCAAAATAGTTGTTATAATAATCACACCATAAAGTTTTTTCGGGTAAAGTCATTGTTTCTTCCTTGTTAGTTTTAATCGTTAAGTTAATAATTTTTTGCCAGTGATTGTTTGTGAATTATTTGTTATAGTTACTCAACGATTTGAAGCAAGGGAAGTTATGCAGTTATGAAAAAATTGTTTGATTGCCCAAAAGTTGAGATTTTATATTTTGTTCCTAACTGCATTTTTTTTTGCATTGAATAGCAGATGTAGTTAGTAAAGGCACGCAAGAGGATTGGTGGGTTAAAGATGTTCTTTTTTATCCTTAAATTCAGTAGTAATATGACAAAAGTACCATTAAAAAGTCAACAGCAACGGCTAATGAATCAAAGACCTGAAGACTGGAGGCAGTTATTCAAGGACTTCCTTAGTGATGATTCTGATACTCGCAAGAGAGCTAGGGATAAGTTGTCAAGAAGGCTTTGGCAAGAACATAAAATTGGTATGGTAGGGAAGAAAAATTTTTCTCAGATTAATTTTGGTGACTCAAATGAGTTTTATAATGATTCTCTGCAAAACACATTTTTAAGGTTTGACTATATTACTCAAGCTTTTTGTAGGACTAATCAAATTACTATTGATAAACTGAACAATATTTCTGATAAAAAGCTTAGTAATTTATTAATTCGTCACTTTAATAAACCCACTACAATACAGCTTGCGATTTATATCGTCAATTGCAACGTATAAATAAAATTAATGGGCAAATAATTAGCAGTTGATACCAGCCTCAAAAAGATGCTGATGGTCAATAATATTCAAGGATGAGTGAGACAATTCAATAGCACAAAAACTGATTTTTGAGTAATATAGTTATCGGCGAGTTTTACTAGGAGAAACATGCTTTTTTATTCCTGAATTCGTCAGATAAAATAGACTGGTTGATGTGGCAGTTGGTTTTGATGAATCTTTGGATTATGGCAACATTTTTTGTAAATACGCCAGAGCGAAGCGCTATAATTACAATTAACGAACGACAATTAATTATTTAATGGAAACTGTGAAGATGAGTATGATTATTTCCGATGAAATTATCAAAGCTAGTGGAATGTCAGAAGATGAACTTTTGTTAGAAATTATTTTGTTGCTGTTTCAGCAGGAAAAGATTAGTTTGGGAAAAGCAGCAGAATTATTGAATATGTCACAGGTTCGTTTTCAACGGTTAATTGCTAACCGTGGCATCTGTATTCATTATGATGTGGCTGAATTACAGGAGGATATTCAGCATTTGACAACGAAGGGGTGGTTATGATTGTTGTGAGCGACACATCTCCCCTCAATGGGTTAGTAAAAGTTGGACATTTGCCGTTGCTACAACAAATTTATGGACAGGTGTTGATTCCTCCAGCTGTGGCAGATGAACTAAAGCGAGGTGGTGAAGACGATCCGCGGATCATCCAAGTTTTATCCCTAGATTGGATTGAAGTCTGTCAACCTATCAATATCCAACTGGTTGAAACCCTGCAAACTGACTATAATTTGGATCGGGGGGAGTCTGAAGCAATAGCCCTTACTCAAGAACTTAGAGCAGACGAATTGCCGATTGACGAACGCCAGGGGCGCAGAGAAGCAATTCGTCTAGGGCTAGCTATTACCGGGTTATTGGGCATTCTTCTCGTTGCCTAGGGGGGAGTTAGTGACAGAAGTTCGACCGATAATTGATAGTCTAATCCAGCCAGCCAATTTTCGAGTCAGCGATCGACTCTATGCAGAGGTTTTAATTGCAGCAGGAGAGAATCATCAATAATTATCGTATCAAACAAAAATAACATGAATGAACAACGCCTAAAAGCATACAGACAACTAATTCAACAATTGTTAGAATGCCCCGCAGGCCAAGAGCTAGAAGACATTCTCCAAAACCATCAACACCTAATCGACGCCGGATTAATCGCCGTAATGCAGCAATATGCACAATATATGACAGAAGCAGGCAGCGAAAATAACGCCCGATGGCTACTGAATATTGCTAAACAACTAACACAAAGGTTAAATCAATGGCCAAATCCTGTCTCCAAGGAATCTTACATCACCCTACTAAAACAACTACTAAGAGCAGAATTAGAATTTTACACTTGTGAAGCAAATGAAAATATTGTTTACAAAATTCTAGACAACAACCAACAAATTATTGACGAAAACCTTTCCCATATCCTACCACAATACGCATCTGACCTCATAAACAACTACCCCTACCCCGAAGATATTGATACTATTGTTGCATTAATCGAAAACTTGGGCACAAACTCAAAACAACCTAGCTGTTGCCTACAGTGAGAGAATCAAAGGCAACAGTGCCGAAAACATAGAATCTGCCATTACCTACTTCCAAGCTACTTTGAAAGTGAGGGAACCAGAAACTTTACCAGCAGACTGTTTACAAACTGCCCGTAACTTAGCGGACTTGGCCTCAAAACAAAAAAACTGGCAACTTGCCATTAATAATTATCAAACAGCTATTACCCCTATCGAGCAAAGTCGAGATTGGATACCTGACGAAATTGCCAGACAAAAAATCTGGCGTGACAATATATATGTCTATGAAAATATGATTCAAGCTTGCGTTAATGCCGAACAATATGACAAAGCTTTAGAAACAGTAGAAAGATTTCGCTGTCGTCCCTTGCTTGACTTAATTCTCACCAAAGATTTATACAAAAAATGTGAGGTGCCAGAAGACATCCGCGAGTTAGAAGCAGAAATGGAAGCGATCGCAGTGGGAGATTGACAATTTACGTCGGCAGTTACAGACACCAGAAGATAATAAGGAAAAAGTCGGAGCTAGTCGTTATGTCACCCGCGACGAGTGGGATGATATTACCGAAGAGATTCAAAAGTTGATGGAGGGAAAACGGGAAATTTGGGAAAAGATGCGTTGGTTATATCCAGTATTAGCTGAAGGTATTCGATCACCAGGTGTTAGTATGGAAAGGATGAAAGAGTTGTTGAAAATTAGGCAACAGGCAACGGACAACAGGCAACAGGGAGAAGACGTTGCTCTGCTGAGTTTCTACACCACGGATGATGAGACTTATATTTTTATCCTCACTCAAGCAGGAGTTAAACTACATCGTTGTCAAGAGCAAGGTTACAAAAATTTGCAAGTGTGGTTAGCTGAAAATTGGTTAATACCCTACTCCAAAATAGATGATTTAGCAGTATTTGAAGCTTGTGCAATTTTAGTGGAATGCGAGATAGATGCCATTGAGTCAATTAACCCCAAACCAGGGAATGTAGTAGTTAAACTCACCGATGATACGGAAAAAGAAATTAGTCTCGCCCAGTTTAACGAATCCCGGAAACAACAGAAACAGGAATTATACAAACAGTGGCAAGACAAAATGGAGGGAATGTTAAAAGAATTAGCAGACAGACTGGAAATAAATAAACTGATAGAGCAACTCACGGACATCAAAGAAATTATTCTGGCGCCCTTTATGCACCTCCATCAAATCCCCTTACCAGCATTACCCCTAGACAACGGCCAATATTTGGGCGATAAATTCCGAGTGAGAATAGCACCAAGCACCCAGGTATTAACATTTTGTCAGAAACAACCACAAAACCCAGAGGCAAATCTACCGTGTTACGGTATTGTGGAAAATACCAGGGATGACTTATTATACACTCCCATTCTATGGGAGTTAGTAGCGCAAATTTATGGAGTCGCCCCCCAACACCATCTCAAAGGTAGCAAAAAGGCAACCAAAGCCAAATATAAAGAGTTGTTGACCAAAGCAAGGGTATTAGGTTTACTCTCCAGTCACCACGCCAAATCTAATTTAACGGAACCTTTGGAGTCTAGGTTATTGCTAGGAGATACGGACTTAACATTAGGGGAGTTGCTCAACCCTAGTATTCGTTTTCCCCAGTTAGTAGATTTATTTCTTTCCTGTTGTGAAACAGCATTAGGAAATTCAGAATTAACCGACGATATTTTTACACTCAGGGCAGCATTTTTATCAGCAGGTGCGTCTAATGTCATCAGTAGTTTGTGGGCAGTCAACGATTTAGCAACAACAATTTTATCATTTTTTTTCCACTGCAACCGCGCCGAAGGTATTCCCAGTGCGGATGCGTTATGGCAAGCACAGATGGAATTGAAAGAATTAACATTAGCAAAAGCAGAGGAAAGTCTGGAAAATGCAGAGGCAGTACTAGAAGAGTTTGTAGAAGGGGCTAAAGAATATGAGGAAAAGGAGAAAATAGCAGATATTTCAGATTTATGATTTAGTGAGGCCAGCTCAAAAATCAATAGGCAGCGAGAGGCCTTTTAATCATCCTTATTATTGGGCAGGTTTTGTTTCTCAAGGCTTGCAGTAAATTTAATTTCATTGCAGGCGATCGCCTTCTTCCAGAGGTTTTCCGTAGTTATATAATTTTCAGTAAACACTTATAACCCAAATAGGCTTTCCCAAAATAAATTATTTTATCTTCCAAGGCATCCCCCTAACTACTCAGAATATGAAAGACGTGGGAAAGAGAAATTACTTGACTCAAGTATACTTTTATTTGTTTCTATATTCTGCTATTATATTATGTCCTATGTTTGGTTGACATAAGTAGATAAAAGCTCCAAAAGGCAAATGGGAGAAAGGGGGCTAGCACAGAAGAAGAGGATAGACTTAATATAATTCCCAGATTCCTGGATCTTGGCTACTTATACCAATTATCGAAAAGAATACTAAGAATAAATGGCTACAAGTATCTCCCAGAGTAGCTT
>JAJEAQ010000433.1 GCA_022822685.1 Trichodesmium sp. jk18x7bins.61 | reverse complement strand
GATTCGGGCTGTTTCTGTTTGGGTTCTACATGGGGAGGCTCATGCTACTGGTTCTACATGGGGGAGGCTCTTAGGGAAGTTGGTTCTATTCTATTGCAGAATGGTTTTGAGCCTGTCGCCGACTTGTTGAACAGGTCGCCTCCCTGTTGAGCTAAAGCTACATGTTCATGGAGCTTTAGCTAAAAAGGCGAAGCCAAGCGGCAGCTACAGGGTAGGGGGTAGAAATCCCAAAGAGGTTTGAGCCTGTCGCTGACATGAAAGGTGCCTCGGTTCTGTTGACCATTTCAGGTCGCGCGTCATCGTATGTCTCTAGCCGGATTAATAAATTTCCTGGCCTTGACAGTACCATCTTTACCTACGATTGAGGCACTCCGCATAGTTATTGATTCCCATATCTACAGCACAAACCATTTCTGATGATTTTTGCTTAATTTTAGCTATCTTAACAGGCATAGATAGCTGACATTTATTTCTCCCGCGATTAATGCAGGAGATGCTCCGGGCGATTTTTACCTCAAGATTTTACC
Source organism: Trichodesmium sp. jk18x7bins.61 (assembly GCA_022822685.1). Lineage (GTDB taxonomy): Bacteria > Cyanobacteriota > Cyanobacteriia > Cyanobacteriales > Microcoleaceae > JAJEAQ01. The sequence goes on along the minus strand of JAJEAQ010000433.1, from coordinate 3,100 downwards.
TCAATATATACATCTCAATGACTCTCCTATAGAGATGAGTTTGTGTTTACCGATTGCAGTATAGCGAAAATATTTTGATGAAGAATGACAACTAAAAAAAATAGATAGAGATATTAACGTATCAATCAATTTTTGGCTTCTGTGGCCCGATGTGTTCCTAGTAATATAATGTCCGCTTATTTAAACCCCGCCCTTACGGGCGGGGTTTAAATAAAAAACTTTCTCCTCCTGATACCTTCTTTTTTCCCTCTGCGCCTTGGAATTCCTTCTTCCGAGCCTCCTCCCAATTTTATTATACTTAATCATCCGGACATGATATAAGGGGCAGGATGCCCCCTCCTAAAACACCGTAAAAACAAAGTAGTTATAGCCAAGTCTAAAACTGACCTTTTCTAATCGGAAGTTCTGACTGTTTTTAATAACTTCAGTTGCCCACACTAAAAGCGATAGCGGAGCGTGTGGATACATCACCTAATTTTCAATAAAATCTTTTTTTTGACAATCACTGAGTTGTTGTGTAAGATTGTCAATAAGTCTAGATTTTTGATAAAATACTGTGGCCCTTTATACACCATCTTCATTTAAAGCAGAACTAAATGAAAAAGGTTGGCGAATGACTCCCCAAAGGGAGACCATTTTGCAAGTCTTTCAAAATCTTCCGAAAGGCAATCATCTGAGTGCCGAGGATCTTTATAATATGCTACAAAATCGGGGTGAAAGAATTAGTCTATCTACCATTTACAGAACTTTAAAGTTAATGGCTAGGATGGGAATTCTAAGAGAACTAGAACTAGCAGAAGGACATAAGCACTATGAAATAAATCAGCCTTATCCTCACCATCACCACCATCTTGTTTGCGTACAATGTAACAAAACCATTGAATTTAAAAATGATTCGATTTTAAAAATTGGTCTTAAGCAGGTAGAAAAGTCAGGATTACATCTATTAGATTGTCAATTGACTATTCATACAATTTGTTATGAAGCCCTGAGAATGGGATGGCCTTCGCTTGTATCTACTGAGTGGTCTTGTCCACGGGCAATTGCGGATGCAGAAGATGTTGAATAGATCAAAATTTATCACCACTCACATCATCTAGACGCCCTCCATGTCGTAAAGGGTTTCACGTCGCGAGATACCGAAAACTCTATCACTATGGAGCATGATTCCAAAGTCGTGCCTGTAATACAGAGTTTTCCTTTTGCCCAGGGAAACACGATTTAGGTTTCTGCTTCAAGTACACTTGCTCCTTAAGATTGAGGCTTTTAGGCCTGAGTGTCGCTCCATAGACTCAAACTGCAACTCCTGCAACCCAAATCTTTATACTGGCATTAATTTCATGGCCGTTATCTGTAATTAACTAGAGTGTGCAGCTTGCTAGTCAGCTGATTTTTAATTTCCAATATCTTTGGCGCTCAAGCCATAACGTAGTTGAGTTCTTGCTACTGCTGCTCTTGTTTGTGAATTATAAACTCCATTAATCTGACCTGAATAAAGTCCCTGTAACTTCAGTCGATTTTGAAGTTCTAAAACTTGTCGTTGGCTACCTCTACCCAAATAACTTACTTGCTCCTTAGAAGTGTTTTGGCTAAAAACGAGAGGATGTTTTAGTGCTTGTAATGTAGTTTTTGTTGCTACCCCACTAGCCACCCACCCTAAATCTTGCTGAAAGCCCTTGACAGCGAATTCTGTCCCAGAGCCAAAAACACCATCAATAGCACCAGGATAATAACCTAATCTTGTTAGCCAAATCTGAAGTTGTTTGACAGTCAAACCCCGATCGCCCCGTTATAGCACATTTAAGTATGATTATTGCCTAGTTTGAGCTGGTTGAAAGTCAGATGTAGGGCCTGGAGGTAACAGTTGATTAGGATTAAATAGAAATGCTTGGGTTGTCGGTCCGACTATACCTGTAGGAGTAATTCTATTTCTCGTTTGGAAATCAATTACTCCTGTCTCTGTACTTCGATCAAAAAAATTCGTTATTTGTCCACTATAATAACCCAAGCTTTTTAAACGTTGCTGTAATTTTCCTACCTCCGGGCCTGTATCTCCACGTTGAAGAAATACTCTTGCTACAGGAACAGACTTAGTATCAAACAAAAATTCCCAAGTTGTTAGACCTACCTGACCTGTAGGTGTTATTCTACGAATATTTTGAAATTTTATGACTGCTGCCCTTGTATTTTGGTCATAAATACTATTTATCGGACCTCTGTAAAAGCCTAACTCTGTTAATCGTCTTTGCAGAATTCCTATTTGAGGGCTAACTTGTCCTACAGATAATACTTGTGTCGGAGAATTTAATAAAAAACGATTATTCTGACCAGAGTCTCTACCTCTAAACAATAGAGACCTGGTAGTAGGTTCAATTTCACCTGTGGGTGTGATATTGTTGTCTCTCTGAAACTCTCTCACAGCCTTTTCTGTTATTGGGCCATAAGAACCAGTTAGATTAGCTGTAAAATAACCTAGCTCTCTAAGTTTTCTTTGAACTGCTGCTGCTGTTGGCGCAGTATCTCCACGCCTTAGATATACTGAACTATTGGGAGAAAGAATCCCGTTACTATCTGGTCTATAGCTAGAGAAAAAAGAGTTTGTTGCCGTTTGTTCTGGCTCTCTTCTGCTCTCCTGAGAGGGGCTAAAATGAGAATAACTGTTGATTTCAGGATGGGAAACTTCTGGCGCCCTTGCCCAACTAGCATTAATCAGAATCAATTCAAGAATTACTGCTGATAAGAAGTTTATGTAAGCAAGACTAGAAAGTTTTTTCAAGTTAAGTTCTTCAAAAAGTTTAAAGTCTTTTATGTTTTGATTTACAAGAAAAACTTCTATGTATGCAAGGGGTTCCATAATTTTTCCTGTTTAGCTTTGAAGTACTGAACTGCAAATTGACAAGCATCTGTAGGTTTAGTAGCGATATATTGATTGGTGTGATTTAGTCATAATAAAACCTTATGTATTACACTCAGATATTTTACAAAATAATGTTCTACCGGAACATTTTCATATTCACTTAATCTTCACCCTTGAATCTCCAATTCCATTATTTTCCTGTACTTGATATATAGCAGTCGCCAGAGCAGTTAGTTAATAGAA
>JAJEAQ010000125.1 GCA_022822685.1 Trichodesmium sp. jk18x7bins.61 | reverse complement strand
GGTAAAAAAAATCAGGCTTTGTAGTTGCAATGCGACGCTCAAATAATATCTCTTGCATGCTTAGTGCAGCTTTGTTAGTCATCAATGTTAATCCGAGTCATCAAAAATAGCCAGGCAAAGCTCGCAGCTGGAATTGCTTTTTACACTTGCTTACCAATCCCTGATGATTGGAACTTAGATTTTCAGGGTATTGCTCGTTTCGCTCCTTTGATTGGATTGATTGTGGGGAGTATCCAGGGGATAGTGGATATTGGATTAGAAGTTTTGGGAATGCCTATACTAACTAGATCTGCTGTAGTAGTTGTATCTGAAATTGTCTTAACTGGTGGTTTACACTTAGATGGGGTAATCGATACTGCTGATGGGTTGGCAGTGCCAGAGCGTCAACGACGACTAGAGGTCATGGCCGATAGCACTACCGGAGCTTTTGGAGTCATGGCAGCGATCGCCTTAGTGCTGCTAAAAGTTACGGCTTTAACAGACTTGGATAGCTATCGCCCTATACTTTTGATGACAGTAGCAGGTTGGGGTAGATGGGGCCAGTTAGTAGCGATCGCTTGTTACCCCTATCTCAAACCCACTGGAAAAGGAGCCTTTCACAAAGAAGCAAAGTATTCTATATGGGATTTTTTACAAAACCTCATTTTATTGCTGAGTCTGAGCGGAATCCAAATTTTATTGCACCCTCAAACTTGGTTACTAGCTTCTGGGATGGCAATCGGTGGCATAGCGATCGCTCTACTCACTGGTGCTTGGTTTAACCGTTGTCTAGGAGGTCATACTGGTGATACTTATGGTGCTGTGGTTGAATGGACAGAAGCTTTATTATTATGTTTGTTAGTCACCATGAACTACCATATATAATCACTCACTCTTAGGCTGTATCCAAACTTTCATCCCTTCTACCCTGAGAGCTTGGTTGCGAGTACCGCAGTATGAACCATTAGAATAAACTGGCAGATTGCCTATATTTTGAACATGAGCCGTGTAGAATACATCATAACTGGCTGCTTGAGGACCCACAAGCCTGATAGCAAATCCCTCTATCCTCCGAACTTGGCCACGTTCACCAGCTAATTGTCCTGCTTCTAACCAAGGGGTATCACCAATTCCAGAAACATGAGCCATATATTCAAGGCTTAACCCAGGAATACTAGGTTCTATAGTAATCTGAAAAGCCTCTACGCGAAAACCTTGACCACGAGTACCAGCATATTCCTGAGCCCCAAAAACACGATCGCCAATATTCTGTATATGAACTAAAACTTTTAACCCCACAGAAACTCCTGACTTTTCACTAGTAGTCCCCCCAAACATTATGTTTGGTCTTTCCAAACTGGCAGAATTCTTATCTGCCTCCACACCAGGAACAATAATAATTTCCTCCATAGATTTTCCTGGTGTGAGGTCTTCTAAAATCATTACATCTGGATCATCAATGGCTGTTTGATTCAACTCTGCACCACCAGATGGTACTACTATCAAGGGAGGTAAAGTTTCAGAAGTTGACTTTTGCGTATTATTTAGTTGAGTAGCAGACTCTTGAGTTTGACCTAGTTCTTCCAGTGCAGGTAGTTTAATCCTTGACGTTGTGGCCATAGAATCATCGGCAATTACCAGCTTTCCTCTGGATATAGCTAATGTTAGTTTTTTCCCAAACTTTGTATTAACTTTTTCCTCCAAGTCCAACCACTGTTCGTCATTTAAGCTTGGCCCTTCCTTGACAAGCTTTAATACTGCTGCAAGTGGATGTCTATATTCAATTAAAGCTTGAGCAGCATCAAGTAACTTATCTGATTTTGTTTCATAAATTAGTTTATATAGTTCTTTGGCTTGTGTTTTAACCGATTGTAGAGGTGGAAACTCTGGTTGTTCTTGATGAGCGATATCCAAAACTTGATTCAGGATATCTAAAGCTAGTTGACTGCCTGATGATTCTGTAGTTGATGCAATTCCTTTGAGCAAGTTTTCTAAGTCTCTCAAGGAAAATATTGCCCCAGTAGGAGCTTGAGATGTTTGGGCTAATTTTAATCCTTGCTCTTTCAGCCCGGCAAAACCATTACAGTAGGCCACTAATTCTTCTATTAAACTTTCTGAAGGGGGAGTACCTGAATTTTGTAGTTCTTTAGATGCCAGAGAGAGGCGAATACCTAAGTTAGGAAAATTTTCTGATAGGGAGCCTAGTTTTTCCCATAAGTTATGATGAGTTCTTTCCATTTTATTCTCATTTCCCACTTTGAAAGGGGTTAGTCTAGTCATTAAATAATTTGAAATTGGAGTCAAGCCTACTATTATCTCATTAAACGAAAATTACATCAACTTTCCCCGCTCCGATTCTCCACTCGTCTACAAGATGGGGAGAAATTTTGGACACTTAATTTTCTGCTCTCACACGAATCATAGAGATAATCCGATGTACCAAGTTATGAGTCTCTGACCGCCAATCATGCAAAGGTGTCCTCTATCAAAGCACCTAAATACATCAATAAATCGGCTTGAATTATAGAGCGAGAAGCATCAAATACGCTTTTTGTTCATACTATGCAGCATTTTTTCGCAGTGACAAGGGTTGGGCATTCTCAACTTATCTTTACAAGCCCCATCTGTCTATAAGGTGGGGTCATTGACAGAAATTTCCATTGATTTGTTGGCCATAAATTCTCTTACGGATCATGTTTGCTTACATAGTCCTTAATCAGATTAGTAGGCACAACCTGCGTAATACTGATCCTTGTCAACTTAATCTTTATAAGCACAACCTTCTAGAGTTTGAGGTCATTAACATTATGAACTGAATTTGCATATTATTACTACTTTCGATATATTAGATTTTACAACAAAAGTGTAGAATAACCTCAAATAGTTTTTCAACTCCCTTCGGGATAGGCTAGAGGGAACAGGCCTGCTTTTTTTTCGGCATGCCTTTAAAAATCAAATCTCTATTGCCAGTTTGGCTGGGAAAATGCTACCATAGTATAGAATCCTTAGTTTTACGAGCACGAACCCCTAGTTAAAACTATAACTATGGGGTGCTGATCATAACCTCGTCGCTTTCGGCATCTCGCCCAATGGAAAGCTCCTAGAGATGATCCCAACACTAACCAAACTAATATCACAAGAGGGCGCGTAGCTCAGTGGATAGAGCATCAGATTCCGGTTCTGAGAGTCGGGGGTTCAAATCCCTCCGCGCTCGTTATTTATAAAGAAGCATTGCAGAGACTTTTTTAATCAGAGCCATAACTAGGCCACAATAGCCTAGTTATGGCGAGATTGTTAGGCAAAAAGGCAAAAAGGCAACAGGCAATAGGGAAGGCGTATGGTAGGGGATAAAAAGCGCCATCTTTCATGTTGGGGAATGGCAAAAACGCCCACCACTAATTTTCAAAAAATATAGTGGGGGATTCATACCCTCTTCCCCCAAGCAAGATGCTTGCACTGATGCCTCTTGCCTCTTGCCTGTTGCCTCCTCGGCAAAAGGTTGTTGATGAAAAGCTTGTCTCAACCTAATTACCGCCAAAACTAGGAAGTGACTCAGAGGGAGGAGCCGTCATCACTGATGTATCGTATGGGTTAATTAAATCTGGAGTACGAATAACTGGTGTGCTAGAAAACTGTCGCCTTTGTTCATCTAAATAAAGCTTGTTAACTCGACGATTATCATCAGAAATAGCTTGCTCTGGAAAGCTAGGAACACCAAAAAAACGACCGATTTGGTGCAATAGATCTCTTTTGCTGAAAAAGTTCCCAGAGCTTCTTTGAGTTGCTCGGTTAAACTCTTCTGCAAAAGGCTGATATGTACGGGCAGGATCTTGTGGTTGTCCTGCTTCAGCTACTTGGACAGATGTCAGGGTTGCAACCCCATAAAAAAGAATAATGCCACTGAGATTTTTCCAATTCATGGCCATAATTTATGATTTATTTTAGAATACTATTTCGACATACTTCCAACATTGTGCTTTAGCAACAACCCTGGATGATTCGACTCGAACAGACTGGATGGCGACTTTGAGAGAGCTGATATCCTCTCTCAATGTTAGTACTTAAAAAGTCTATTGAGAATTAGGATATAGCTGAAACCGTGAGACTGGCTCTCATATCAAATCTGCCTATTTGCATCTATGTGCAATTATCTCATAATCAGGACTAGGGCTTATTGATTGTGAAGTTGTTTAACCAGATTTGATATCATGCCAACGTTTCGTTGCAGGATAACGCAGGATTTGTCGCTAATTTGTGAATTTTAATACTTTTGTTAACTTTGATACTATCACGACTCAATGGCTCGTATTATAGCAGTAGCAGTGGAACTCTATAGCGAAAAATACCTACATTATGGATTTTTTGAGTTAAAGGTATGACAAATCAAATTCCGTCTTTAAAATCTTCGTCTTTAGCTACTAACGATTTAATTGCTTTACAACAACAACTACTCGATTTGTTATGTTGGTTAGCTTATCGCGAAGGAGATTTTGTATTATCGTCTGGGCAACGTAGTTCTTATTATATAAATTGCAAATACGTTACTCTTCATCCCTACGGGGCATTAGCAATTGGAAGATTACTATTGTCCATGCTACCTCAAGATACTCAAGGTGTAGCAGGTTTAACTTTAGGTGCAGATCCAATTGTAACTGCTGTTTGCGTAGTATCTGCTGCTCAAAACCAACCTATACCAGCCTTAATTATCCGAAAACAGGCTAAAGGACATGGCACAATGGCTTATATAGAAGGACCGCAATTAGAAGCTAATGCTAAAGTAGTTGTTTTGGAAGATGTAGTCACAACTGGAGCTTCAGCAATGATAGCAGTTAATCGACTGCAAGAAGCAGGTTATAAAGTCAATCATATTTTTGCGATTGTAGATAGGGAGCAAGGTGGTACAAAGCTTTATCAAAAAGAAGGCCTTCAGTTTAAGTCAATATTTACTATATCGGAGCTGCAAGAAAATCTAAAAAAGATCGACAAGCAAAATGACGACTAAAGCAGATTTTACAGACTCAGAATGGGAGTTGCTTTTACAAGCAATTACTTTAGTTTCGATGATAATTATTGCGTCTGATTTTACCGTTTTATCAGCAGTGAAGGAAGTATTTGTTTTGACAAAAAAATTAAGCACGCTCAATTAAATTATCAAGATAATCAACTGATTCAGAACTTGTTAGCAGATACTTCTGATGCAGAAAAAAAAATCAAATCAATGAGATATAAAATTCAGAAAACTTTGAATATTTTATGGAAGATTCACTTGAAAAACTTAAAGCAGCAGTTGCGATCGCTCATCTTAAAGCCATTCCGAAAGAAGCAAAACAATACAGAGAGTTTCTCTATGAAATAGCTACTCAAATAGCTAATGCTTCTGGAGAAGGATTGTTTGGTACAGGGCAGAAAATTAGTCAAAAAGAAGCTATTGTTTTAGACAGGATCAAAGTAGTTCTTGACGAGAATTAATTGATAATTTTAGGACTTATAAAAAATATGGCAATCTGGGAAATTCGAGCCATATTTATAAATTAATCGGTGGTGGTATTAATGGTAGAGGTTGGGGGGTGATGATTTTTTCAAAACCCAATTCTCACAAAACTCAAGGATATTTGCCGGAATCAAGATTTATAGCGCTTCGCTCTGGCGTATTTACAAATCAGGATTGAATCTCCTTTTACTGAGCAGTTACCCTGTTTCAATCTGTAACTATACCAGCGCGAAGCGCTATAGCTGAATACCAAGTTTTACTCCCTACCATTACTATGCAGGACTACCAATTAATCTTCTCGCCATTCTTCTGTACCAATCAAGTCAATAATGCGGTCTCTAGCTAGAAAATCGTTTCTCTCTAATTCTGATTCAATTTCATGCCAATCCCGATTAGGAATATACCAACAGAGGGTATAAATAGACTGATGGCGACTAATAATTTTTTGTCTTAATAGTTCTCCCTTACTTCATCTTTGATTGCATCAAGAGAGTAGATAGTAGCTTGAATCATTTGAGTTTTCCTCTAGTAAATATGTAAATTTGTTAAGTAAACAACCAATGATGATCAAGGTTGATGATGAAACTTTTGGTCAAACAAATAACTCTTATATGGGAATCTTATACTTGATTATCCAGGAAATATTTTTGGTTTGCTGTAGCTGCTTTGACGTTTTCAAAAGATGATTGTTGGTAACTTTAATAACTGTCCTTCAAAATCAGATAATTGTGTAGACCTTTCCTGTCACTTTTTGAGAAAATGTATATACTTTAAAAGTAAAAAACTCCCCTTAAAAATAGGGGAGTTTTATTTTTTATTATGAATCTTTAGGAAGAGTTTAAGAATTGTATTTTGAGATTGTTTACCTAATTTTTTGATACAACTATTAGGGGAAACAGTTTTTTTCCACTCCTCTCAAAGATAGACTTGTGAAGTACTTGACGCTCCCCGCGAGTCGAGCAACGGGGATTCTTGGAGCGGCGATTGTACTGACAATATCAAAAGGAAATATTCACTATTCCCGAACCTGATTTGAGCATTGAAACCCCAGAGGTACAATCTCACACAAGCGCTGATTATACTGTTTCCGTCTGCCTCACGGTACAGTTTTTTTTCTTATATTCATCAAGTTTAGCGGGTTGCGGATTCAGCTAGAATTCATTGGTTTTTATAGAGGACTTTTCTGCCTCTTTTGGCCTCTTAATGCTAGCTTTTGAGTTCAAGGATATACCGCCACTCTGGGAATTCAAACCAACTTTATGATCACATACAGGTGAGTGAAGTCACCGAATCGGCTTTCATCCCCGCTATATAAAACCCCTGCAGGTATCTTTTTCAAGTAAAATCAGCCTCTGAAGTAGCTAGTATATCAAGTAATTTCCGGCCTTGTAATGGCCTTGAAGAACTATTTATTCTATACCCCGTCCGATCGGGGGGGGGTTTACTGAACGGGCGGGGTTTTGATCAAACCAAGAAACTGTGAGGCTGATGATTAGGTAAGGATATCTCAAATGGGTTCTATAAAGCGTCCAGGCCAATAACTTTTACCCACAATTTTAGCCTAGACGCGCTACTAGGATTTATCCCACATCAGATTTTGCTCACAGGATCCTTTTCTTGAGCTAAGAACTTTTCTAATTCTGTTAAGGCATCAGCATCAACCTTAGTCTGCATCGGGCAGAATTTTGGTCCGCACATAGAACAGAATTCAGCAGTTTTATAAATATCTGCAGGTAAAGTTTCGTCGTGATATTCTTTTGCTCGTTCTGGGTCTAAAGATAACTCAAACTGACGGTTCCAATCAAAATTGTAACGAGCAGTTGAAAGTTCATCATCCCTACCCCTTGCATCAGGGCGGTGACGAGCAATATCCGCTGCATGGGCAGCAATTTTATAAGCAATTAGTCCATTTCTGACATCTTCAGCATCAGGCAAACCTAAATGTTCTTTCGGCGTTACATAACACAACATAGCTGTGCCATACCAACCAGCCATTGCTGCTCCAATAGCAGAAGTAATATGATCGTAACCAGGAGCAATATCTGTGACTAATGGACCTAAAACATAGAAAGGTGCTTCTGAACACTCTTCCATTTGTTTCTTCACATTAAATTCGATTTGGTCCATTGGTACATGACCGGGGCCTTCTACCATAACTTGTACGTCATGTTCCCAAGCACGGCGAGTTAATTGCCCCAATGTTTTCAATTCTGCCAACTGAGCTTCATCAGAAGCATCGTGAGTACAACCAGGCCGTAAAGAATCACCTAAACTGAAAGATACATCATATTTTTTAAAGATTTCAATGATGTCATCAAAGTGGGTATAAAGAGGATTTTGTTTATGATGATGTAGCATCCACTTAGCAATAATTCCACCACCACGGGAAACTATACCTGTAATTCGATTTCTAACTAGAGGCAGATGTTCAATTAAAATACCTGCGTGGATAGTTTGATAATCTACACCTTGTTGGGCATGTTTTTCAATCATATGAAGGAAGTCATCGGCAGTCAGATTTTCAATTCTGCCATGAACGCTTTCTACAGCTTGATAAACTGGTACTGTGCCTATGGGAACTTGGGAGGCGTTGATAATGGCAGTCCGAATTTCATCTAAGTTGCCTCCACCTGTAGAAAGATCCATAACGGTATCAGCACCATATTTAACAGCTAGCTTCAGTTTATCAACTTCCTGATCAATATCAGAGGAGTTGGGAGAGGCACCAATATTAGCATTGACTTTACATTGAGAAGCAATACCAATACACATCGGTTCCAGGTTTGTGTGGTTAATATTAGCGGGGATAATCATCCGTCCCCTAGCTAATTCTGTGCGGATTAACTCAGGAGGGAGATTTTCTCGTTTAGCAACAAAGTTCATTTCTTCGGTGATAACTCCCTGACGAGCATAGTGCATCTGAGAGACGTTTTTGTGTCCACGACGCTTGACGATCCATTCTGTCCGCATATTTTTATCCCTTTCATAAACAGCTTCCCTCCGCTGGTATTACCCAGTCTCAGGTTCTAAGGGTATTTCTCAGCCTGAACATTTCAGGCACCCCTAGCTTAGTTCTTTACTATACCACTTTTTCGGAGTTGGTTGATAAAACTCATATACTCAAAAATAGTCTATTTCGGCCAAAATTTAAGGTAGTCTAGAAAGGATGACCACATTTATTAATTTCAGCATTTTCTAAGATATGACAATATCTGCCCCCACTCGTACCGTTCGGATTGGTTCCCGTAAAAGTCAACTCGCCTTAGTTCAAACCTATTGGGTGCAAGAGCAACTCCAGAAAAACTTCCCAAACATAACATTTGAAGTCCACACTATGTCTACTCAGGGAGACAAAATCCTAGATGTGGCCTTAGCAAAAATTGGGGATAAAGGGTTATTCACAAAAGAACTTGAGCTGGGAATGCTACAAAATCAAACTGACTTGGCAGTTCATTCTCTTAAAGATTTATCAACTAATCTGCCAGAAGGTTTAGTTTTGGGTTGTGTCACCGAACGGGAAAATCCGGCAGATGCTTTGGTGGTGCATGAAAAGTTCCTGGATAAACAACTTGATACTTTGCCTGAGGGTGCTGTTATTGGTACATCTTCCCTGAGACGCTTGGCACAACTCCGCCACCATTACCCCTACTTGAAATTTAAAGATGTTCGTGGTAATTTGAATACTAGACTGGCAAAATTGGATGCTGGAGAGTATGACGCCCTGATTTTGGCTGTAGCTGGTTTGCAAAGATTGGGCATGGGCGATCGCATCCATCAAGCTATACCACTGGAAGTTTCTCTCCATGCAGTTGGGCAAGGTGCTTTAGGAATAGAATGTCGTGCCGGAGATACTGATATTCTAGATTTATTGAATAGTCTTGAAGATACTCCCACAGCTCAGAGATGTTATGCCGAACGGGCTTTCCTGAGAGAGTTGGAAGGTGGTTGTCAAGTTCCTATTGGTGTAAATACTAAAATAGAGGGCGATCGCCTCACTTTAACTGGTATGGTTGCTAGTTTAGATGGCCATAAATTAGTTAAGGATATTGTGGCTGGCCTCAGTTATGATGCGGAAGAGTTAGGTATTCAATTAGCTCAAAAATTAAGAGAACAAGGTGCTCAAGAAATCTTGGATAAAATTTTAGCTGAAGTCGAACGTAGCTAAATCACTTGAAAAAATAAATACATTATCAAGTTGGGGAGAGCAAAGTGAGTTAAAAATGTTTTCTTATTTTTCCTAGGTGACTACCAAAATAATGTGGTGCCCTAAGTTCTGTCCTTACCTAGGGATCCATTTTACTACCGAATTGCATACGCGATCGCTTTTAACTCTGGGATTTAGTTTTTCATCATTGCGCTTTTCCTATTAAGCTATCCTTGCAAGTAGGAGCAGGGAACTGGATACGAGCCAGTATCTCAATGATATTGTTCTCAGAAAATCGTTCTCGCGACGGCAGTGAATATTCAGCTTGGAGTAATAGCTTAATTTTGATGTTGTACAAAACATTGCCTCTGCCTATTTGGGCTACTTCGTTGATGTAACGAAGGTCAGAATCGAACTGACACTATTATGATTGTACGGTTTAAATTAAAGTTTAATATTGAATTTGTACTCCAATTAAATATTAACTCAAACTATAAAATTTAGCAACTTAATTAACTAAATAAATATTGAAAAATTCGTTCACCAACTCTTTGCTCTTCTACCTCAGTATTATTGGCTTCTTTACGAGCAAACTTAACAGCTTGTGAAGGCTTTTCTAACTTTCCGAGCATTTCATTCACGCGACGTGCGGGTAGTGCGCCAGAAGATTTGACTGTGCGCCAATATCCAATAGTCACATCCTCATAATAGACTTCGACTTGAGCTGGATGATGTTCTGTTGCTTCTGCTTTAACATGGTTGCGGGGAGTCTTGAAAGTTCGCAGAGTTTGAACTGGCTCTGTTGCCCAACAATCGGAAGGCTCGTCAAACGTCCAAGTTTCCGCTGCATCCAAAACAGGTAATTTCTTGATAAAGGTGCGTAAGTCTGTGAGATCCTTTTCGAGAAATAGCAGATAAGTAACTGGAGCTTGAGTCAAAAGAGTTTGACCATCCACTACTACATCAGCGCGGGCCTGACAGTTTGTCCAATCCTTAGTTGCTGTTGTATTGAATAGTTTTGTTAAAACTTCCGAGGTATTGCGGATTATTTCTTCTGCTTTGACTTTCACCTTTTTTGATTCTGGTGGAAGTTGTTCTCCCTCCTCATCTTTAGGTCGATAGGTGCGAGAGATGCCGGAAAGTAAAGCGGGTTTCTGCAAAGCTTTTTGAGCTTCTGCTAGTTCCTGTACTGATCGACTTTTGATTCCTTTTTCAATCGCAATGATTTGATTTAGCCGTGCCATCTAAATATATACTATCCTTTTTGTATTATTTGTAATAATATGTAACTTTTGCTGACTGTCTACTACTTTGGCAGAATCTCCAGGAACTCGCAATCGCACAGGTTCAGGAGTATGGCTAATCATAAATAGCAATAAGTTAGTACATCTTGCCAAAATTACTCAATATAAAATACTTTGTTTGTAGTTGCGCTTGAGCGCCAGTATAAATATAGCGTGGTTAGGGCAACTACGAAGCTTGATTTATTAGTCTTCTTGGGGAAATTATCAAATGGGTTCCGAGATCGCAATTCCCAATAAAAAAGGAGAGGTTAATTACAGCCTCTGTTTTTTGTGTTCAATGAAGACGCTTTTTTTCTCTCTCCCATAACAGGGGTTGACTTCCGTGAAACGGTATTAGTTTGGTGGATTACTAATTATCCCAACTTGTTATAACTCGTGACTCCTAGCTCCTGTATATTTGAATCTACCCAAATCTGAGGATTAGCTTTTATCAATTTCTCAGCAGCATTTCCGCTAAAAGAATCAAATGCCATATACTGAGAAGCTTCTCCGTAATTGACTTGATGCCCTGCTGCCAGCCAAAAGAAACCACCTCTCAAACTCAAAGATTGATACATTGCCCATCCATCATTATCGAATAAAGCTTTGATATGGCATCAGCACCTACACCCATTCTCCGGCCTATAAACTTAGTATGTGCTTGAGCCAAAATATTTTTATCTATCGCTGTAATCCTTTGAGAAATAATCACCCACCCGATTCCCAATTTTCGGGTAGTGTTATAAGCATCGATTATAATGGAGGTGATGTTATCTCCACCACCTTGAGGACACCACCGCGGACTTTCATCCAAAACGATTAATCCATTTCTTGTTTTGCCAAAAGCTTTATAATCTCTCTCCGATTTATATTTAATCTAATTGAAAATTTCATACATCACATTTCCCTATTCTTCTTCAGAATATGTTGTCATATTTAGCAAAATAATGCGACCATTATCTAGAAAATCATCAACCAATTTTGACATCACATATTTACCTTCAAAAAACTTCAGAACCTTAGTTTCGTAAGATTTTACAAATTCTCGTTTTAGTGGTGCTTGTGTCAATGAAATTGCAGCTTCTGTTTTGTCATCTTTAGTTTTTTTGCGCTAAAAACAGAAGCAACATTTTTCACTATCAAATCTAAAACTACATCTGGTTGTGCTTTTGTAATATCTACGTTTTTTCAAATAATAATTCTGTGATTTTTTCGGCTAACCTAGAAGCGTTGTCTGTTGCGGTATTTAATTTTTCTCTAAGAAGAGGAGTTAGCAATTCTTTGAATATGCTTTTAGAGGTAAGTTGAATATCCTCAATACTGATTTATTCTGCCTGGCGACAACCTTTTTCTAATAATTCAAGAAAACTCAACTTAAAGCTACCTCTATTATGGGAACCATGTTTTATTATATCGCCTGCTGTATCAGGAATTAAACATCCCATTTGAGAGTTTTGTACTAACTCACAAGCACATTTAGTTAAAGCAATGACAGTTTTACCAGAACCATTTTGACCAAAAATAACACTATGCTTTGCTTCTCCATAACCACCTTGATCATAATTTCCAAATTTATGACAACAATTGACATTGGCATATTGGGAGCATCAGATAGGTATCCAATAGTGGCTTGATATTTTTCTCTGGTTGAAAATCTATAATATCT
>JAJEAQ010000548.1 GCA_022822685.1 Trichodesmium sp. jk18x7bins.61 | reverse complement strand
GGAGTTCTTCTAAAAAATCTCAATTAAAGCCATATAAATTTAACTCTAATTGCTTAAATATAGAGAGACAAAATGATTTATATTTTTAATGTTTATTTATGGCCACCTACTTACCACTACTAACTAAAATAAAACCTTGAGAATCTATAGCTATTGTATTGATAGGAGCGGTATGAGCTTTAATAATTTGCACACTTTTCCATAAATGAGATAATTTTAGATGATTTCTAATTTTTGTTTTTGTTAGACATAAACTGGCTTTTTTATTTTCAAATTCTATGACATTACCCAGTAGCTCTGATTTATTATTGGAAGACTTTTCATCTGATAGTTTTTGATTAATTTGATGGTGATACCTAGCATTGTTATGAAATATTTTGGCTTCCTTATAACTCGTTAATTCAGCAGCATTTTGTCTATTCTTCCCAGCCTCTATTTATGCTTGCACAATTACATCAATGTCATAAAAAAATTACGGCAAATCAGGATGTGATTTTTATTCTAAAGAAAAGATTTTTTTGGTAGTTTATTGATATCTTGATTATGAGATTTATGGCTTTTATTAGGAGCATAAAAAAGGTAAATTTATGCTAGTAAATCAGTAGCTGATTGATATCTTTCTTTAACTAAATCTTTAACTAATTTATCTAAAACGCTTGCTAGCCGATCGTTCACCTTTCTGCCTTGTTTAATCAGATGCGATCACTACACTAATTGTCCACTAAATGGGTCAAAAAGTTGCTTTGGTGTTACTTCAGTCAGCAAATGAATACAAGTCATGCCTAAACTGTAAAGGTCACTGGCTGGATATGCTTTACCTCCACGTATTTGTTCTATAGGAGCATATCCTAAGGTTCCAGTAATAGTGCCCATTGTACTACTGTAAGTCTGATTATTTAGCTTGGCAACACCAAAATCGACTAAAACTAATTTATGTTTTTTTATTTTCTCCTAATTCTTGTGAACGTGAAGCCTGAAATCGCAATATATTTTCTGGTTTTATATCTCGATGAATTACCTGTTTTTCGTGAATAAACTGTAGTAATGGCAATAAATATAATAATATTTCCCATATTTTTTCTTCCCTAAATGCACCTTGTTGCTCTAATTCTTGGAAGAGATTTTGCCCTGTGATGAATTGTTCTGCCAAGTAGAGATTATACTATTGTTCAAAGTAAGCAGAAAAGGTGGGAATTTGTGGATGGTCTCCTAACTTTAATAATTGTTCGTAAGGATTCAGGTATTTCAAACCCAGTTATAGAGAGACTTCTGAAAACTACTGACTCAGCAATTTAACAGCTTCATTCTTAATAATAACGAAAACAAAAGCTTGTAGCAATCTAGAATTGAGAATAGGATAGAGGAGGCAATTGCCGGAAATGCTTATCCCTCAAGATTTATAGGCTTTTCTATAGGACCTGAATCCTTACAATTGTTCTGTTTCTCTTTTAAATAATTCTGATGCCTTCCGGATTGAGATTGAGCCATTAATTTTTGGGAAAAATTGTTTGACGACGCAGGGTGTATTAAATCGATCTAAGTCCAATGCTAATAAAGTTCTGCCAAAGCTACCATTGCCAATAGGTTTAATCACTTGATAATGTCCCCGCAGCAACAAATTTGAACCGCAAGCTTGGCAAAATTTAATATCGTTAGGATTTTCAGGCTGTTGGCAATTTAAGTTGAGGCAATAGCTCATAGAAAAAAATTAGATATTTAAATTTCTAAATCAGGAATTTATACCGCTTCTTTCTCAGGCTAGTTAATTTACCTCCAGAACATGAAAAATGCTATGTGACTGGAAAAATTATTACAGATAATAAAACTTTTGTAATATCTATGGTTTACTATAATAAAAAGAAAAACCAGGAAATTACATAAAATTTTAATGATTATTAGTCAATTTAGTATTGACTGTAACAAAAGAAATATGATAAGTAAAACTTCAATAATTAAACTGAATTTGATTATGGAAAATAGTGGTTGGCTTGATGTATTAATTGGTAGTGTAGCGATAGTAATTTTACTTGGTGGATTGATATTGCTGTTCAAAGGTATTTCTTCAATGCAAAAATAAGGCGTTGTTAATTTCAAAGATAAATCAAGCAGGTTTAGATTATAAATACAAAAAGTCCCAAGAAAGTGCCACTGGGGTAGCAAATTTCTTGGGAATGCGATCGCTGATTCTAGTAATGGTACTTATACATTTTCTGGGATCTAAAATGTCTTAAAATAAGTCTAGGCAAGGGAAAAAGGTCAACGCAATAAAAATAGCTGTTAGCTCCGTATTCCGCAGGAAAACCCTTGTCAGTTCTGGATTTATAACTTTTTGATCTCAACAACTGTCCCTGTCTAGATTTGAGCCTATTTTATCACCCAGTTTTGTCTAAGTTCCAGCAGCCATAAGCTTTCTACAAACGTTGCCCTACCAGAACATAAAAAACTAAGAACTAGCAAGGATTATTAGTCAATTTGTGCAGACTAATAGACTGCATTCACATTGAGGATAAAGATTTTTGACTTTGAAATCTCAATTGTGATATGTTTAATTTATATACCTCGAAATCACTTCTGTTTTTTCTCAATCTGAGATTTTTCTCCATTCTTCGCTCATCATCTTAGTAAATTGACCTAGTGATACTCCTTCTAACTTTCCTTCTTTCTCCCATTCCTTCTTTCTGACAATTAAAAACTTCTGATAATCACTTTTTTCTCTTTTTCCTATCTTTCTCTTTTTTATTTTTTTGTTCCTCTTTTGAATTTGTGTTTCCGTATGTGGAATTAGACTCAGTTTGTTTCTACTTCCATTTTGGCGTTCGTGAATGGGTAGTACTTTGGTCTCCAATGTCTATGAAAAAACTGTAGTTGTACGATTCATAAATGCTGAAGAGCATTGCCTAATCAGCAACCCCTCCGTTTTTATATTACTTGACGTTGGCGAAGCCAAGCGGCAGCCACATCGCAAGTTTTGACAAGGGGATAGCACAAATAAAAAAGACATAATTGTGACACCACAGTAAAACCTAATATATACAAGGGTTAAAGCAGTTTTTACAAGACAAAACTGACATCATTATGTCTGTTGAGGATAAAGACTTTTAATACCAATTACCAAAAAATTTGCTATATTTTGATTTGTTATTTCTAAATATTATTTGCTGGAGTGAATGCTCATTATTTAATAACTTTTGTTATGTTCGTAGTTATTTTTCTCACTCTCCAAACATAGCATTACTTTTTAAGAATGGTATAACATTTACAGGGCTTAGGCATTCCAGCTATATATAGCGTACAAAATTGTCAATATTCGGAATACTACCAGCATAAATAGTGCCGTTGCCTAAGTCCTGATTTATTAACTCTCCCAGCGGAAAGTCCTGCGAAATCCAGCCTGGTAATGTTGTATGAGAAAGCTAGTGAAGCGCCAGAGGAGACCTCCACAAATAATACAAATATGAAATCCAGCTAAATAACTGACTTAAATTTCATTTTTGGAAGTCTCTAATGATGATGAAACAATATCAATATATATTCCAACCAACGGCTTCAAAAAAACTAATTATTGGAGTGGCAGCTGAGTTGAAGGCTGTTGTAATTTCGAGACTATTCTGAATGAGAACCTCAAGATCTCCCATCGCAGTAGTGTTCCCATCACAGAACCCTTCCAGTTCGTGTTCTTGCAATTCTTCTACCAATTCAGCTTTCTTTGCTTTGGCTTGGATTGTACGATTTTGTTTTGTTTTGAAGTCAAATTTATTGTTCATTTGTTTTCTCTGCTTTGAGTTAATGTTTGTTTGACAGAATTAGAATCAGTTTGTGTCTAGTTCCATTTTTATATTGGCTAACGATCATAAGTTTTGACAAGAGGGTAGCAGAAATAAAAAAGACATAATTGTGACAATTATATCTGAAACAGAAAAATCTACTTTCTACAAGGAGTTTTGGCAATTTTTGACAAGATTAAACTGACACAATTATGTCTCGACTTTTCTATATCGCATTCCATATAACCCATTTTTACTTTTGCCTTTTGACTTTTAACTTCAATCAAACAGTTGATTGATAAATCGTAAAGGAATATCTATCCTACTTCCCCAATGAAGATGAAGATAAGAAGCATGAACTTGATACAAATTCCAACCTTCAACAATTGCCTGACTCTGATTTCTATCCCCGTCAGAGCGCCACATTTTATATAGTGGTCTCGGAGAAGTCTCAGTCAATTCAGAACGATGAAATTCATGTCCGTAAACTTGCCTATTTGCTGCTAATAAAGGAGTATTGATATTAGTAACTGCTTGTCGATATCCTAACTTTAAACCTTTACCCATAATCGCAGTAGTGGGGAAAATTCCTACCATCTCCCAAGATTTACCATTGAAGTCAGTAATTGCCTCACATAAATACATCAACCCGCCACATTCAGCATAAGTCGGCATTCCAGAAATAATTGCGGCTTTAACTGCTTTTCTCATTTGCATATTTTCGTTTAACTGTTGGGCAAACACTTCTGGAAAACCACCACCAAGATATAAACCTTGAATTCTTGCTGGTAAATTTTCATCTTTTAGGGGACTCCAAAATACTATCCTTGCTCCTAAAGTTTCCAGAATATCCAGGTTGTCTTGATAATAAAAATTCAAAGCCTGATCGCGAGCAACTCCTATCAAAACTGGCAACTTTTTTTCCTCAGCATCTTGAATAATTGAAGGTAAAGAATATATTCTGCTATTAGAGGTAACTTTGTTATATGAAAAGTTTCCATAAAACTCATTCCCAACTTTTAAAAGTGGGAGTAAATTTTCCCAATCAAAACAAGTTTTTGCTAAATTAGTCAAGCTATTAATTAAATTATCTAACTCTGATATTTCCTCAGTAGGAACTAAACCTAAATGTCGGTCAGGAATAGTAATATTTTGGTGTCGTCGCAGTACCCCAAGCACAGGTAAACTTATGGATTTTAACGCATTTTTAAGTAAGCTTAAGTGGCGATCGCTCCCCACCCGGTTGAGAATCAAACCAGCAAAATTAATATTAGAATCAAAAGAGACAAAACCATGAGCGATCGCAACTACCGAAGTTGATAACCCACTACAATCAAGCACTAATAACACAGGCACATTCAGTAATCTGGCAATATGAGCAGTAGAAGCAAAATCAGGAAATCTATCAGCAACAAATTGAATCCCATCAAACAAGCCCATAACCCCTTCTACTAAAGCGTAATCAACATCCTGAATATTTCGCCCAAAACATTGTTGTACATAAACCTCTGAAGTCAGTACCGGATCTAAATTACGACAAGGTTTACCCGTGACATACTGATGAAACATGGGATCAATGTAATCAGGTCCTACTTTAAATGATTGTACCTTGAGATTTTGCCATTTTAAATAAGCAAGTAAAGCTAAAGTAACAGTTGTTTTGCCAACACTACTACGCTCTCCCGCAATGATTAAACTCAATATTACCCCCGTTGATTTTACTGACATAAATTAAATCTGAAAATATCTGGCTTATTTATATATTTCATACTCTTACTTGCTCAACATTTCTGCGCAATCAATTTTCCCATATTAAGTCTCACAAACACATCAACCGTTATTCCACAATAGTTTTGAGTTATCAGCTAAGATGCCATCAATTTTCTATAATTGAGAGACTAATCGAATTCTACTAGAGAACAAAAGAGATGTCTATTAGCAGTACAGTTAAAACCCAAGCAAACTTATCAAAACGACCAATTGGTATAGATTTATTTGCAGGTGCAGGAGGTATGACTCTAGGCTTTGAACAAGCTGGATTTGATATACCTATTTCTATAGAATTAGATCCGATTCACTGTGCTACTCATCAGTTTAATTTTCCCTTTTGGCAGATATTATGTCGTAATGTTGTTGATGTTACTGGAGATGAAATTAGACAATTGCCAGATATTAATAATAGAGAAATTGATGTAGTTTTTGGTGGCCCCCCATGTCAAGGTTTTTCCATGATGGGAAAACGCGCCCTAGATGATCCACGCAATTCACTTATGTCTCACTTTGTCAGATTAATTTTGGAGTTAAAACCCAAGTATTTTGTAATCGAAAATGTTAAAGGTTTAACTATGAGAAAACATCAAATATTTCTTCAGGAAGTAATTGATAGATGCTCCCAAAATGGTTATCAAGTTCAACAACCTTACCAAGTTTTAAATGCTGCTAATTATGGTGTACCACAACATAGAGAAAGATTATTTTT